>DASZGG010000206.1:0-5463 GCA_035939025.1 Chthoniobacterales bacterium
AATCCGTTCTGCAACGGTCGGGAATGTGCCGAGAGCCGCCCTTCTCGCAATATCGAGCGCGATTGCCTTCTCTCCTGGATCCTCACGCAATTCTGATTGCCTGTGCTGAACGAGGCTCTTCGAAACTTCAACAACCACCTCACGCTGACGGAGGATCGGCACTTCAAGGGTTACGATTTTTGGTATGAACTTCAAATGGACGTAAAAAAACTGCTGGCTCATTTCAGCTTGGACGTATCCGGGCGAACTTCGCTTCATTCGAAGCGTGCTGGACGATTCCGGTATTCTGCTTCGAACCGGTCTTAAATATCAGGACGAGGAATGCCTTTGCTCAGAGCCGCGATATCACAGGAAAGACCATCGCAGATCGTGCAAAGAACACCGAACGTTAAATTACGATCACCGCGCTCGACACCTCCGAGATAGCTCCTGTCTATTCCGCACTTCGTGGCGAAACCCTTCTGGCTCAAGCTCAATAGCTTTCGCGCCCGCCGGATGCGGCGACCAAGCCTTAACAGCTCTAATTTTTTTACTGGCACGCTCCGTATCCCTGATGCAGTTTGCCTCGCTCAATTTTGAGTCTGACAGCCTCTCGCACAGGTTCATCGGCTACTTGCCATACTATTTTTCGCATTTGTGCGTCTCGTTTGAATATAGCGAACGGTAACGGCGATATACGTTACGATTGGTTACGGCGTTTAAAAGTCGTGACCCAGGGCGAAATGCTCGCCGACATCGTTCTCATCCGCTTCTGCTCGGTCTAACCAAACTTACGATTGCAAGATTGCGTTTCTGGGAGATTCTTCGTCGATGTCGCTTATTGGGAAAATCTTCGGACGTCCAAAACGAGAGGCTTCGCAAGTTCGGGACACGATATGCTGGGCTTCTGACAAGGCCGTTCGAAGGGCAGCCAGGCGGATCTTTGCTAAATACAAAGCAACTGTCCGAAAGTTAGCTGAGTGAGCGGCTCTCCATACCTCTACCTAACGATCTCTCAAATCCGGGAGTTACATGATTCCGTCATCCAGGAGTATGGCGGCACGGACGGATTGCGAGGCCTTGGGAGTCTCGATTCGATCGTCAAGGCTCCGCAAAATGTGGCCTATTTTCAAGATGGTGATCTTTTCGAGCAGGCATCCGCTTACGCCTATTCCATTGTGCAGAACAGTCCTTTCATGGCCGGAAATAAAAGAACAGCGCTAGTTGCGGCGCTCGTTTTTCTGGAGATTAATGGCATAACGGAGCACGACTACAATGAGTCCTTGTTGGTCCAGGCGATGCTGTATTTAACGGAGGGTAAAATGAACGTGGACCTCTTTGCACAGTTCTTGCGAGACGCTCTATCTGGAACTATGGGCAGGTGGGAGGATAAGTGACGAGCCTCAATCTGTAGCCTGCGCAACTTGGTCCGACGGAGGAAAAGTGGAAGAAGCGAACGTAAAAAAAGTAAAACTCACATACTAAAGAGGTTCTTATGAACGATCAGAAAAAGCCAATCACCGCCACAAAAGAACACCTGGGGTCGACACGTCCTCCGTTGCCTCCATTTACTCGTGAAACTGCCATTCAGAAGGTTCGCCTGGCGGAAGATGGCTGGAATTCTCGTGATCCGGAAAGAGTGTCTCTGGCGTACACTGTAGATTCCCGCTGGAGAAACCGTTCCGAGTTTATAATTGGAAGGCAGGAGATCGTTGCTTTCCTTACGCGCAAGTGGGCAAAAGAACTGGACTATCGGCTGATCAAAGAGCTTTGGGCCTTCGAAGGCAATCGCATTGCCGTGCGCTTCGCTTACGAGTCGCACGATGATTCCGGAAACTGGTTCCGCTCGTATGGCAACGAGAATTGGGAATTTGACGAAAATGGTCTGATGCGTTTGAGGCTGGCGAGCATCAATGATCTTCCTATCAAAGAATCGGACCGTAAATATCACTGGCCGCTGGGGCGTCGTCCGGACGAGCATCCAGGATTAAGCGAACTCGGTTTCTAACCCAACGTGCCCGGTAGCACCCGTTCTGCGCTCGGCTTTGGGATAGCGCGCCTGAGCATCTTGTTTTCTCACCTGGAAACTCCACGAATGCCGCATCAATATCCGGGTGAATTCGTTCCAATCATTTTGTGGGTCGTCGGAGTAGCAGGCTCTTCGTTGGCGGCGCACGAGGCCAATAGAAGCGCTGAGCCAGCGGCGCACAAAATCGATAACCAATACAATTGTCGGTGTCTCATAAATCGCATTAAATTTTTTCCGGCCCACGCGAATGTAAAGCCCTTTCTTCCGGGCGCATCCATCGGGCCGTTGTGCACCTGTCTCGCTTGAAATTCTTTCGACAGCTAAGAGTCGCCGCGCCGTTGCTGGTGCAGCTCATCGTTGCGGGATGCGCATTCCGTAAAGCGCCCGCACCACATCCTGCTCCGACTTATCCCGCCGTGCCTGAAAGTGCGATCCAAGAGATGCGCCAGTTCCCGTCGGGTGCGTATGATAAGCTGGAGGTTATAACAATAGAGGCGGAGGTCGGGACGCAACTTTTATCTGCTACGAAAAGCGTGCGCCAATCTGCCGCCCAGAAAGGTGCAAACGCTATCGTCATCCTGAACGATACGGAATTTTCACAGAGCGTCGACAAGCGGAAAGTCAAAATCCGTAGAATAGTTTATTCAGCTATTCACCGAAGGTGATCCTCAGGCTACGTAAGCGAAAGCTCCAGCTTTTGCCCTCTGTCTTGATGAAGAGGCAAAATGAAGAGGCAAAAGCTGGAGCTTTCGCTTACGGTGCAATATCCGTGGTGGGAACAGATGCTCGCTCCGAATCGACTGCCAGCCGAGCCGAAATCGTCATCGTATGGATGCCGATTAATGACATCCACAGACCGGCAGGCCGCCGTCTCATTCTGCAACTACTGAACTCCGGCAACTCCTGACTTCTTCACTGGCTCGTCTGTTTAACCTAAATTCCGCGTTTGAGGAGTCGTCCTCGTGCTCAGGCACGCCATCAAGAGGCAAAGGCTGGAGCCTTCGCTTACGTCGTCGTCGTCCTCAAGAATCCCGATCGTTTCGCAATCAGACTAACTGAACAAAATAGTTCCATCGGTCTCTTTGCGGTCACGAAATCCCAATGCACCGAGGACGAACACGACGACGAGGACGATTCCAAATTTCGGAATTTGGGTTTAAGAGCTTGCCTACGGCGCGTGAGATATGGGCTGCGACCGCTTCAGCCAATGCTTGACTTCCTTGATGGGATTTGTTCCACAAACGAGTACGCTTATGAACAGAACCGAACCCCATTCCACGTCCCTGATCGCGTCGATAGTATTCGTCGCGATGGCTGTCTTGTACGGCTGCGCAAGCTACGACGCTCAAAATAAGGAATCACTGCTTACCGCCGCTGGATTCCGCGCTCGAACTCCCTCGACTCCCGAGCAACAAGCCATGTTCAATCGTATGGTCCCTTACAAGGTCGAACGCCGGGTTAGAAACGGCAAGGTGCTTTACGCCTATGCTGATCCACAAAAGAACGTGGTCTATATCGGCGGTGAAAACGAATATCAAGCCTATAAGCAACTCGGGCTGCAGCAGTCGATCGCACAGGACCAATTGGAGGCTGCGCAGATCAACGAAGAAGCTTCGATGTATAATTGGGGTCCGTACTGGGGGCCCTGGAATCCGTGGTGGTGAGCGTGAATTCCTAAGTCGACGCCCGACTCTCCTCTGTTGAAGCTTAACCCGAAAACCGAAGATAAGAGGTAAACCGTAGATTCCGCGGTTTCAAATTCGGATCATGGCCGAAGGTAAAACTGCTTAGCGTACTCCACGAAAGCCGCCGGGCGCTCATTCGCCATTGACACGACGCCGCGGACCAGTTTCACGTAATCTGTTTGAGAAGGGGCTGCTGTATCGATTGCACGCTGCAAATGTTCTTTGGCCCGTTCAACGTTACCGTCGATTCCATACACCATGGCAAGGTTAAATTGAGCGTCTGTCAGGTTCTCGTCATACGTGATCGCAAGAATCAGGTCGTTTTTCGCCCAGCCAATATCCTTTGAGTTATGACTCTTGGGATACCGGCCGAACAGCAGCGCCACCGCTCGGAGGTGCAGTAGTCGCGCCGACCACTCAGGCGCATGCTCTTCGAATCCAGGCAAGAGCTTGCTTACCAGCGCTATGACTCGCTCCTGCTGTTCATTCTCGTTCAAGTCCGAAAGATACCGATGAACGACTTTCCCGGCAGCCGGCCTTTCTTTCAGGAAATCGAGCAGCAAAGCCTCGGAGGCATCGAAATCCTTGTTTGCATTAAGCTTCAAAAGCGTCTCAGTAGTTAGGTCATCGGCCGTCGCTTGGGCTTGCCCGGAACATATCAACCATGTGCACACTGCCCCGATAAGAACCGCTGCTTTCATCGGACTGGCCCCTGCAAGTTCATGATGAATGGACCGGCGATGGTGACGGCAGCCTGCAGCCCGCGTTCTTGCCGCAGCCGAGCCAGCCACTCGCGCTGGACATCGGCGAGTGCCTGGGGAGCGTTGTTGCCGGACACCGCTGCATTGTAGAAATCGACCATCAGGTTGGCTGTCTCCTCGTCCGCAACGGACCATAAAGTCATTAGGAGATTTTGAGCGCCCGCCTGCATAAAGCCGCGGCGCAAGCCCATTACACCTTCGCCCGCGACAGCTTCGCCCGAACCTGTGTCGCACGCTGAGAGTGTAACCAGCCAGGTTTCCTTCAAGTTCAGCCCACCGACCTCCTCAGCGGTGACAATGCCGTCATCTTCGGTGGGGGGTACCTTCCCGTGAGCCCACGCTCGCAATGTTGTTTGCGCTCCGGCAAGCGCCAGTCCGCTGCGGTACATCGGATTCTCGATGACGATCTGTTTGGGAGGGTTTCGTGCCTCACCGGTGGCGGTCATGGGCATTACGTCAGGCCTCGGTCGTGCGCCGCTGACGCTACCCTGTCCTGCCTCGAGCGGTGGCTGCGTAGCTTCCACCGGCAAAAAGAATGCATGCGTCGCGAGGTGAAGAATCCGCGGGGATTGCACCTTGCGGAGCTCGGACTCCGTCGCGGCCTTGCCACGATAAACCTCGGTCCGCCACCCCGCCGTCGTGGCTGTAGCCTGCAAAGCACCGGCTTCCTTAGCCGTACCGGGTAGCGGGAACAATTCCATGGCATCGAGGTCACGTTTCGTGAAGTTATGCGGAGCCTCTTGCCCGGTCGCTTCGCGACCGGGTTCAAGTTCTCGGCCGGATCGAAAGTCAAAATCGGGATCAGCAAAAATCGTCATTCGCAGATCGGGGGAAGGCTCTACCTTGCGCAGCAAATCACGGCCGCTGGCGACGTAGCTGAGGGAGTACTTTTCAGCGAGAAACCTCTCATCGGACGTGAGCAGGGTTGCAAATGACAGAAAGTTCAGTTCGCCGTCGGGACTGATAATAATTTTCTCAGTATCCGCGGGCAGAACTTTTTCTACATCGG
>DASZGG010000207.1:0-4153 GCA_035939025.1 Chthoniobacterales bacterium
CACGTCACCATGACATACATCCACGCGATTGCCGAGAAGCTGCCTGGCTTTATCGGGATTGCGTGCGAGGACCCGGACCATTGCCCCGGATTGCAGCAATTGCTGAGTGATCAGCAAGCCTGTACCGTGCGTAGCCCCGACAATGCAGAATTTCGTTTTCATAATTCCAAAACTAGCCCGCAAAAATCACGCGCTATAAGGAGCGGCGCGCACATTGCGGGCTAGAAAGTCCATACATCCAGAGCCAATGGCAATGCCGAACAAGCACGATGTCCACGCTTCCTCAAATTCCCGGTGTTCCTTTCCCTCCCGGCGATCCTCAACCAACGCCGCCAGGTCCGGTGCCTCCGCCAGTTGAGCCGCGTCCGGACCCGCCCATGCCCACACCTCCGTCGCCAGCGCCTAGTCCTTTGCCTCCGATCGAACCGTTACCCGAACCGGCTAGGATCTAAATTCCGAATTTGAGGAGTCGTCCTCGTGCTCGTCCTCGTCCTCGAGAATCCCGATCGTTTCGCAATCAGACTAACAGAACAAATTAGTTCCATCGGTCTCTTTACGGTCACGGAATCCCAGGCACCGAGGACGAGCACGACGACGAGGACGATTCCAAGTTTCGGAATTTGGACCAACTCAGAGGGACAGGTCAAATATTGCCGTCGCACGTTTTTTGGACATGCCACGCCGGATCGCGCAGGAGCGCGTCCCTACCGCGTCCAATGTCGGGTCGCGCGATGTGACATCGGCCTCCCAGCCCACACCTCTCATCCCTTTTCGCGTGTTTTAGCGTGTTTCGCGGGCCCCATTTCTCAGGCCTCAAGGGAGCGATATCGATTGGAGCCTAAAAAGAAGAGCGTTACAGACCACCGAATAAAGCGATCGGCCGATTAACTATGAAAATGCCCACAAGACGAGCAAGATTATCAACGCAATCAAAGAGACCAAAATAGTTACCAGGCTGGATTTCCGCATTTGCCACTTGGAGGGTGGCACGTAGCCTTTCTCTTCGCATCCCAATGGAGTCCCGTTCACTGCGTCCACAAATTGAAAGTCCTTCACACACCGCTCTTACGAGACTGCAGGCCCTGACGCGAGCAACGATCAGTCCTCCCGCAAAAACAAATTTATCCTCGTCATGGAAATTCTGGAAATTGGAGATGATGCAGGTACCATCCAATCCTTGCCTTCTGGAGAAGGCTGGAAAGCGATTTGAGTTCGACAAATTCTTCGCAATGCCATATCCGAAGCGGCAGCATGAGCCCGCAGAGAATTCTAGTACTTGGCGGTGGTTTCGCGGGACTGTGGGCCGCTGTAGGCGCTGCCCGCAAGCTAGATCAATTGGGTGTGGGATCCAACGACGTTGCAATTACCCTTGTCAATCGAGATCCTTTCCATTGTATCCGGGTTCGGAACTATGAGGCTGATCTGAGACCCGTTCGGGTTCGATTGGACGATGTGCTGGAACCCGTTGGCATCCAGCGAATCGAAGGAGAAGTGGTTGATATCGACGTTCAAAGGCAAGAGGTGCGCGTTAAGCTCGCTACGTCGGCTGACCCAGGCACGCTTGGCTACGATCGACTGGTCTTCGCCCTTGGTAGCGAGCTCAAGCGCCCAAACATACCCGGCTTCGCGGAGCATGCCTTCGACGTGGATACCTATGGCGGGGCAGCTCGGCTCAATGCCCACCTCCAAGCGCTGCCAACACAGTCCGACGCGGCCGGACAATACACCGTACTTGTCGTCGGAGCCGGCCTAACCGGCATTGAAGCGGCCACGGAGATGCCTGGGAAATTGCAGCCGATCCTGGCTGAAGCGCAAGCGACGAGTCCTTTCCGGGTGATTCTCACGGATCACAAACCGAGTGTAGGCTCGGACATGGGAGACAGCGCACGTCCAGTGATCGAACAGGCCCTCCGAAGCCTGGGTATCGAAACGCGGACCGGGATTTCCATCGTTGCTATCGACAGCACCGGGGTGACATTAGATTCGGGCGAGATGATCCCTGCGGCGACGGTAGTCTGGTGTGCGGGCATGAGTGCGAATCCTCTCACCCGCGTATTCCAGATCGAGAGAGACCGCTTCGGTCGGCTCCCCGTCGATGAATTCATGAAAGTGAGACGGAACGTGTTCGCAGCGGGAGACGCAGCCTGGGTTCAACTGGATGACAAACACGTCTCAGTCATGTCCTGTCAGCACGGCCGCCCAATGGGCCGTTTCGCCGGCCACAATGTCGTTTGCGATCTGTTTGGGGAGCCCATGTTGCCGCTGCGTATCGAGTGGTACGTTACTGTGCTGGACCTTGGTCCTTGGGGAGCAGTTTACACGCAGGGATGGGACCGAACTGTCGCTTCGGTTGGTGAAGCGGCCAAAAGAACCAAGCAAACGATCAACTGCCAAAGGATTTATCCGCCACTCTCCAAGAATAGACGTGCCATCCTGGATGCCGCGGCACCGGTGGTACAGATTCCCCCGACACTTTCCTCAGCCGATGCCTAGGAGAGGTTTACGCGCAAACTACGATTAACCAGTTTTCGTTGATTTAGCTCAAATTCGTTATTTATCCTTCACCACAGAGAGGCTTTGGTAGCCGATCGCGCGCTTGCCTAGCTCGGCCTTTACACGCTCCGACAGTTTACCGTCGGTCCAGATCTCAACGCTCTTGATGTTCTGATCACTCCCAACGAGGCCAGCCAGCGCGTCGACCCTTTGAGCGACTGTCGCAGTCCAGATAGCGTAGTCGATTGACACCGGAACAACGAGCACCCCGTCGCGGTCGACCGCGCAAAGAAGTCCGTCCTGAAGGCGGAGGAATTGCAATGACGCGACTTTTTGTGAGTAGGCTGCGAGCAATTGGGCGACGCATTGGAAGTATCTTCCGTCCTGGTCCGTCAGTGCTTTGTTCGCCGCCTCCAGAAAGAGGTTCGGGTCGACCTGGGTCTTTTTTAGCGCCGCAGTAATGGTTGTTTCCTGCCGGGGAGAATACCAGGGATGAGTAAGAAACTGAGCGATGAGATCACCGTTAGCGCCCAATTCTGATAAGGTCTGTTCGTTCCATTTTCGCAAGTCATCGGGGGACGACTCGTTAATCAACTTGTCGACAGTCTGTTCGATGCCGATCGTCGTCAGGGCAATTCCAACCGCCCCGCCGATCGGCAGGGTCCCAATATCAAACACCATACCCCCGGCTGCTATCGCGGACGCAACCCTATCGAGTTCATTCTGAAGGGCCTGGTTGCGGGAGTAAACATCTACACCCAGGCGCGCCGCGAGCTTTCTCTTCTCAGCTTCGACTCCGAGGACACCCCTAATAGTCTCGCCAGCCGAAGCCTTCCGGTCCGTATCTTCTTCGTCCTGGCTTAAAAATCCTTTGACTTTCCCGAAAAACCGCGAGGCTCCCTGCGGGACCTTTTTCACAGCAGCGATGGGATCTCCTACGATTTGTTTCCCTGTTTGGTAGGTCGCCTTTGCTGACTGACTCAAACCCCGGGTGACAGCTTTCGCTGTGCTGATTTGACGCAACTCATTAATCGCTCGCAACTCTTGCAGCAGCTGCAGAACCGCTTCACTGCCGGTGACCTCGTATTCTTCGACACCAACTCTGATTCGATAGGTATTCTGCAGGCCGTTGTTCTCAGCGGTTTTCTCTACGAATAACTTCTTGCCCGCAAACACCGATTTCGGAAGAAAATCCTCGGCACTAACCGGTCCGGGAGTCTCGTAGTCTCCGGTCGTGCGCACGGCGTCTTCTGAAACGGCCGGAAGACAAACCAGCATCGTTGCAGCCAAAAGGCGAATGCAAAATCGCCTTATCGGAATTCTCCTAATGTGGACCGATGCCCTTTCCTCCGTTTCGGGATAAACGTTATGAATAATCACCGAGTGCGCTGCTGAGTAAAACACCTTTTGATCCTAGCGAAGAGCGATTTCAAAGTCCATTCGCAGCGTATCTCTATCTGGCGTTCAACGCGCCGCACATGCTGAGCCAGCGCCGCAGGCATCACCTCAAATTCTGATTCAGAATTGCCTCAACTCTTTTTTCGAGTTTGGCGACGTGCGAGCCGCGCCAGTAAGACTGCCCACATTGTGGACACATCTTAAAGTCGTCGTAGTACAAACGTGTCAGCGGTTCCAATTGGTCGATGACGGCTTCTTTGGA
>DASZGG010000208.1:0-6047 GCA_035939025.1 Chthoniobacterales bacterium
AATCGCTTCTCTACTTCCATCGCACTCTGGGGACGCTGGACTGGATCCTTTGCTAAGCAGGCAGCCACTGTTTCCTCCCAATTTTTCGGAATAGGCTCTCCTTTTATCCCAAGCTCGGCTCTCCGCTCAGTCATTGAAGGGGGAACCTTCTCGCTCACTTGGGCACCGATATCCCCGACATAGAAAGGTGGTTTACTGGTCAGCAATTCATAAAGGGTTGCTCCTAGCGAATACAAATCGTCAGTGATTGCCGGCTCTCCCCCTGCTGCCCGCTGCGGGCTCTTGTACGGCAGCGTTTCGCTAGTGTGATGATTTACCGTCAACCGACTCATCGAATCGGCAATGCAATTTGCTATTCCAAAGTCCTTCAGTTTCAAATTTCCCGCGAGATCTACGATCAGATTGCCCGGCACAATATCGCCGCCAATAAGTCCGACATCTTTGTGAGCATACTCTAACGCTTCACACAACTCCTTCACCCATTTCTCCAAGTCGCGAACTTCGAATATCTGATCCGGCCTGCTCAAACGCAGCCGCGATAGGCTCTGACCATCCAGGTATTCCATTTGGACAGCGACTCTTCCTTTGTTTTCCAGCAGGTCATAGACGCGCAGAATGTTGGGATGCTTCAGCGCGATTCTGCGACGAATTTCGTTCTTCAGCGCCGCGACGGCGGTCTTGTCGCTAACGATGAGATCAGGCAAAAACTTTAATGCAACCTGATCTACTTGACGCCTCACTAAATCTTCAGCCAGCCAGACCGCTCCCGTACTCCCAATATCCAATTCGTGCTGGAGTTCAAACAACGCAAACACCTTCCCTGGCCTCAACTGGTCAGAAATACTTACTTTTGGCCCACGAGATTCTTCCGGACGATTCTCATGGAACACACTGAACGGTTGCTCTAACACCGGTGCCGGTGTCGCCGGTTCCTTTAGGACTCGTTCCTCTACCGGTTTACTCGCTATCATTGATTGCTTACGTGGATTCGCGGCCATATTATTACTCCCGGTGTTCGTTGCTGATTCAAGGATAGCTCGCTTCGTAGTTAGATCCTCGGTGAACAAAGGTGCTTGACAGTTGAACTGAAGCATTTGTTTGTTTTTCTCACTCTAGGAATCTCAAGTTGGTTGGGCATGCTAACAGAAGCATCACTCGTGCCAGAAGTTCTCTTACGCAGAGGTGCCTGATTCTAAGCGCCTCCACTGGAGACAAAAAGATAATTTGAAAAACTTAAGATGGTTTCCGTCCCGAAATTGAACGGTCGAATCCCGTTTGCGGGACACTTGGCCCCATATTTCGTCCTTCAGCTCCTGCTTTTATGGCTTATTCCCAATCGCATTCCGTCATTTGACGGGCTTTTGGATCTGACACACCGTTCGTGAACGCCGCCGTAGCGTCCTTCACCAGCGTGACGTGATAGCCCAATTCCATGCCGAATCGTCCCGTGGACTCGATGCAACTGTTGGCGATCAGGCCGACCAGGACGATTTTCTGAATGCCGTGCTCCTGCTTCTATGGCTTATTCCCGATCCCGCGGTTGATAACCTAAGGGTTTTCAGTCGGGTCTTGCTTTGGCTAGCTTCGAGCGAGCGGGAAAAAGTGGTGAGCTTAAATTGACTTCCTGTGCGGTCCAACTCCATATGCCTCTATGGACTGTCATCGTGCCGTTGGTAACTTTCACGATCGCGTAGCGTGATCCTGGACAAATCATGACCTCCTCCCGGACGTCCTCGTTTCCCAGATGAATCATGGATAGCTTGATTGCTTTGACCAACCCCCGGAGCTCCTCAAAGCCCAGGTAATGTTCCCACTCGCCATGCCCAAGGTATCGATCCCCTATCCGGAAGCGGAAATCAACTTCCGAACTGTGCTGCCAAGGTCTCCAAGTGATGGTGCGGTCCGGGCCTTTAAATGTCCCCTTGTTGGTCTCGTAGCGAACGATCGGCGACATCGCCGTGGCGGACAGGGTCGATATAACAAAAAGAAAAAGAGCGAAATAGGTCATATGGCAGAGCGATCTCATTCTTCTTTTGCAAAAGCCGGATCAAAGCGGGCGACCGAGTCAAGAGGAACCCTATTTTGAACAAGCCAACCACGCGATCAATATCGTTAGCGCGCTCAAAGCGGCCAAAATAATTTCGAGATTGAATCTACGCATGCGCCTCTCGTAAGCCTGTGTCCAACTGATCTCTCGGCCTCTCACTGGAGACCGTCTCGCCGCAACGATCAATCCGTTAGCTTTCACGTATCGCTTTTAGCAGAATTGAGAATCCCAGACACAGCAGCAATTTTTCCTGGCGGAAAACAAATTTATCGCCAGTCATGGAAAAGCTGAGAAATGCAGAGGATGCAGCCGGCAGAACGAAATGTTCTTGCGTTCCGTAAGCCGATCAAAATTCGAGGCTATATTCGGGTCCAACATGCGTACATTGTTTGCCATTCTTGGTCTGCTGCTTTGCTTGAGTCCAGCGCTCGCGGACGAGCTGCCGGTGATAAAAGACTCGGAAGCCGTTGAGTATGTGGGCAAAAATGTCGAGGTACGGGGTTTCGTGGTCTCCGTTACGACCAGTCCGCTCGGGACCGCATTTATCAATTTCGGACGGGAATATCCCAATCAGACGTTCGCTGGGTTCATTGCGGCTGGCTCAAAAATGGCGACTGACCAGCTGATCGCCATGCTCCAAGGGAAAGTCGTCGGCATTACCGGCACAATTGAACTTTATCAAGGTAAGCCGGAGATCAAAGTCATATCGATAGATCAGATCAAAGGCTCACCTTAGAAAGAGAACCTCCATCCCCATTCGGACCTGTCCCCGGATCTGTCCCCTTTTTGTTGCGTACCTTTCCCCAAGCGTCGCACAGCCGATTGACTCTTACCCCATCGTCGACGCTTGCTGGAGCCGTTCATTGGGCGTGCGACACCGGATCGCGAGGCAGCGCGTCCTATAAGCGCATCCCCCAAATCGTACTCGTCATGGTCCTCGTCCTCGAATTAAAAGTTAGCGCTTAAGGGAGCGGGTCCCGATGCGCGCCGCAGGGCACTTACTTTAAAGCCAAGCATCCGACGGTGGGGTCGCAATAGAATTTTCCCTCGACAGGTATCTTGTCACTGAGGGCCCATTCCAATGAAGCAAGGTTGAACTGTCGATCTACTTCCTGGCCCAACCTTCGAGCACCCTGCGCTCTGTTGTACCCAACCCGGAGCAAAAACGCCATGACTGGGCCACGGTCTACTGACAGCTGTTTCCCGAAATACTCCGACAGCACTTTCAGTTTTGCGTTAATCAATGCTTCAAGGATATTCTTCTGCACTTCCAACCCGAGCGGTCGGAAGACAACGCGTTCCGTGATCCGAGCAAACAATTCCGGACGCAATGATTGACTTGCAATATCCAGAGCTACTCGTTCCATCATCGCAAAGGGAGCACTCTCCATCTTGACCAAGTCTCCACTCCCTAAATTGCTTGTTAGGACCAGATAGAATTTCGATATAGAAAGTCGATCTCCTGAAACCGTAGTCAGCTGTCCCTCTTCGAGCAGCGACAAGAAAATGTCAATCAATTGGACATGCGCCTTTTCGATTTCGTCAAAAAGGAGTGTTGCGCCCGCAGTATTCCGACGAATTGCCGCCTCCGTACGCCCCAGGAACTCGGAAAGACGCGACTCGGATGAATACTCGTTCATGAAAATCATTTCCAGCGAAACCTTGGAACCAAAAAGATATTCCGTAAAACGCTTGGCGGACTCTGTCTTTCCAACACCGGTTGGACCGAGTAAGAGAAAACTGCATTTAGGACGATTCCCACTGTCATTTAATCCCAACTCGGCCGCTTGAACTGCGCGAGCGATCTTGCTGGTTGCCGCCGACTGCCCGCGAATCCGGGAATCAAGGTAACTTGGCAAGCCTGAGAGATACAAGCGCCATTGTACTTCAGGATCGAATTCGGACGTTCCTTGCACGGATTTCAAGCGGCGTAAGGCAGGACGTTGCGCTTACTTCGTCCAACACGCTCCTGTTATTGGTTTGGGCCGCGCACTACAACTCCGCCGTCGCCTGGCTCGCCGGTAGTCTGGGGTTGTTCGCCGGCGGAGACCGCGCTATCGCCCTCCAGGCGTTTGACACGTTCATTCAGGACAGAAACCACAGTGGTCAGTTTTCGTTCTGCTTCGGCGGTCCCCTTTGCGAGGGATTCGACGCTTCCTGCCAGCTTTTCTTGGCTCTCGCGCAAGTCTTTCATTCCTTCATTCGCCTCCTGGATTCCGCGTCGAGCCTGGACTATTTCCCGCGTGGTCTCTCCGGGCATCGGTTCAGGCGCGTATTCTGGCTTACGCAGACCGACTATCGAGCCCAGGATAACTTCATTCTGATTTCTTGGTGATCGCGTGATCCAGGACGGTTGCTCCTCCAAACGGTAGACCGCATGCCGTTCATGCATTATGTCAGGATCTGCCGCGTCAACATATCGATTCATTCCGTAGACTTTTACCGCTTCTGTTTGGCGCAAATTGCCCACGGTGCCTACTGGTGCCGGGCCGGCTGATTGACGCTCGCCCGCTCTTGCCACACCCCCTCCGTGAGGAGGAGCGAACATCACCATCTGCTTGGACTGACATCCGGCGAAACAGAGCAGAATCAATGGTAGGGGCACTACTTTCATACATTAGTTTTTATTGTTATTAATAATCCGACCCAGCGAAGGCAGCAGCGGATTGATCAATTCCTCAGGGTTAACCGGCAAAGCCCGGCGGACCTCGGAACGTTGCTGCTGTTTTGCGAAATCCGCGTCCTCCCGAGCAACGCGCTCATCGTCGGCGGCAACGATAGCTTTGTTAAGATCGATCGCCTCGGTACAATAAACATAAAACTGCTTTCCAGCCGGTACCCGCACGAAGAATCCATCCCTCTCGATGCTCGACGCAATTTGTTCGGCGTACCGGTCCAGGACACCCTGCGTACCGCCCACTGCCGGATTAATGACTGCGCCTTGGAGTGCGCTTAAGCCGAGCGAGCTGCTGTTCGTATACACCCGATTTCCGAGCACGCCGCTCGCACCGGACGAAAAGGCTCCGGCTATACCGTTTATCAGAGATGCGGCATAGAGCTTGATAACATCGCTGTTTGCGGTACGAATCACATCTCCACGGAGTCCGGCGCTACCGTCGGTGATGCCGTAACTATCGACATTGCCGTCTTTCTCCATGTCCAGGACCATTCCTCGGACAACAATTTCCCGACCGAGTCCATTCGGCTCATTCAGGACAAAAGTAAACTCGCCATTGCCGGCAATACGCTCCCTGACTCGATCGACATTCGCCACCCCATGAACTTCGGATGCGGCGCGAATAATTACTTTACCGTTCCACCATAGATCATCTGTCACAAGACCGATAATCGGCGTCGTAATGTTGGCCGAATCGACCGTATTCACGAGTTGGCACTTCACCAGCCGAAAGGCTGGCGCGTAATCACCCTTCGGACCGCGCTGCGCAGGTTTGCCGGGCTGCGGATCCGCGGCAAAGATCGTGAGCGACGTGACGACTGCCTTCGGCTGATCTCCGCGGCCCTCTTCAACGACCACCGAGCCTCTTGGCGGCAAATGCGGCCTCGCATTTGAGGCCAAAATTGGATTGAAGTTTCGAATCGAAGACGTCATAGGCTCTGTAACTTTTCCAAGGCCCTGCTCTAACTCCTTTTGACGCAGCGCGATCTTCTGCTGGGCGCCCCTCTGCACAAGTGCGAATCCAAGAACGACACCGCTTAGCACAACCGCGACTGCTGCGATAATGAGTGTCCGATTATTCATCGTCTTGGGCTACTGTCTTCTCCTTTCGGTCTCGTTCAGGAAGCTGAGTCGACCGGTTCGCTCCCGGAGCCGACGATGGCCTTCCTCGATGTTTGGGCGACTTCCGCGGTTTTTCATCGGGAACCGCTCTCAACTGACTCGATGTGGAAACGCTCTCCGCAATCGGTAACGCAGGCTCTTGCCAACCCGCTTGCGCGGTCGGAATCGTGTCTGGCGGCTCTTGCCATTCTGCAGAAGCCT
>DASZGG010000209.1:0-5145 GCA_035939025.1 Chthoniobacterales bacterium
CTGCTGGGGGCGAGTGAGTTTGAGGCAGGAGTTCTATACTAATTTGAGAAGCAACTAAAACATGATTCAAGCTGACACAGTATTGGAGAATCTGGCGCGTGAGATTCTCATGGTGGACGGCGAAGGAAAATCGCTGATTCCGGAGTACGAAATTATTATTGAGCGCGGATTCGATCAACCGCTTCCGGCCGATGCGGATCGGCGGGACGTCCTCATCATTGGAGCGGGCATCGCAGGCTTATTAACCGGCAGAATACTAAAAAAGGCTGGATACAACGTAACGATTCTCGAAGCAAATGACAGCCGGGTCGGCGGTCGCGTGAAAACTTTCCATACGAAGGCGGACGGCGAGTCGCCGTTTAAAGATCCTCGCCAATATGCCGAGGCGGGCGCCATGCGAATCCCCACAACGCACAGGCTTGTGAACAGGTTGATTGATGTATTGGGACTGCGAGACAAGGTTCAGTCGTTCTTCAACGTGGACGTTGACAAGAACAGCCCGGAGAAGTCGACCTCCCGGACCTGGCTGAAGACCAATGGCGTACAGGTGCGGCGATCT
The DNA here is from genome assembly GCA_035939025.1 of Chthoniobacterales bacterium. Taxonomy (GTDB): domain Bacteria; phylum Verrucomicrobiota; class Verrucomicrobiia; order Chthoniobacterales; family JAFAMB01; genus JAFAMB01. The sequence goes on from DASZGG010000209.1 coordinate 560, forward strand.
ATGTATAGCGACGCTCACTCCCCTTCGAACGAGACAGGCTTTCCCATTCCCTCGCAATTTCAGGGCAAGACGGCCAACGATCTCTTAAGGGATGCGTTGGCGGAACCCAATTCCTGGATTAATACAGACTCGGGACTGCCCTTCGAGGAGCAGATCAAGCAGCAAATCGAGGGTTGGAAGAAGGTCATTCAGCATTTTGACGAATACAGCATGTTGAGGTACCTCCGCGATTACTATACCAAACAGAAGGTGGCGGCGGATGACCAGGAAAAGCTCATTGCTTATATCGGCACGCTTCAGAACCTCACCTCACGTCTGTTCCTTTCATTCTTTCACAGCTTCGTAGATACCTTTTACATCAGTTCGGAGGCCAAGTACGTGGAGCTGGCGGGCGGGAATTGGCAACTGCCGAATGCGCTCGCCCCCGATCTGAAGGAAAACCTGGTCATGGAAGCACGCGCCATTGAGATCCAGTGGTCCAGCTTGGAATCGGGCATGACGGGACCTAAGGCCGTGCACCGCGGGCGGCCGGGCGTTTACGTTCGCACCATTAACGAGCCGATCGTTAAGCGCGGAAAAACGCGATCCGGCCGCGTGCGAATGGAGCGAGAGTTCACCGCGGACTATATGGTTGTAACGATCCCATTTTCGGCACTGCGCTTCGTCACCGTTACGCCAGATTTTAGTTTTCCAAAAAGGCGCGCCATCATCGAGTTGCATTATGATTCCGCCACGAAGGTTCTACTGGAATTCAGCGAGCGATTCTGGGAGTGGGATGCGACGGAATGGGCAAGGTACCTGCCCGATGAATACCGAGGGCACGATGCATACGGTGGCGGATCCATCACGGATACTCCAAATCGATTTATCTATTACCCGAGCCATGCGGTTCCGGGAAGCCGCGGCGGTGTGATCCTTGCCAGTTATACGTGGGCTGACGATGCCAGCCGTTGGGATTCTATTCCCTCGGAAGACCGATACAATTTCGCGCTTAAAGGTCTCACCGAACTTTATGGGAAAGGCATCAAACGCTTTTTCACCGGTTTCGGCAAGACGGAGAGCTGGATGGAAAACTATTACTCATTTGGCGAAGCGGCGGTATTCACACCTTGCCAGCTCACGACGCTTCATCCACATATCCCTACACCTGAAGGACTGGTTCATTTTGCCGGCGAACACACTTCGTTAAAGCACGCATGGATTGAAGGAGCGATTGAGTCCGGGGTCCGAGTGGCGAAAGAGATCCACGAACGAGCGACGAGAGACCGGGTAGTGTTAAAGGAGGGGAAGTGCAATGAGTGAGGCGACCGTTGCAGCATATCTCAAGCAGCGTCTTGAGGAACTCGGCTTGGAGCGCCTGTTCGTCGTCGCCGGCAACTACACGGCACCGTTTCTGGATACTATCCTCGAAGATCCGCGCTCCCCGATTGTGATTACCGGAATTCCAAATGAAATCTGTGCCGGCTATGCGGCAGACGGATATGCGCGACTGAGGGGTATCGGCGCCGTGGCTGTGACCTATGGTGTAGGCGCCTTCAGCCTTCTGAACGCTGTCGCCGGTTCGCTGGTGGAGAAAGCACCGGTTGTCGTCATCAACGGAGCGCCAACGAACAAGGAATTTCAGAATTCTCTATACGCCGGCCTTTTGTATTCGCACATGACAAGCGATCCGTATTCTAACCTGGACGTGTACCGGAGGATCACGGTGAACGCCGAGCGTATCGTAAACGCCGGGGAAGCGCCTCACCAGATTGACGCTGCTCTGAGCGCCTGCATTTCCCACGGGCAGCCAGTCTATCTGGAAGTGCTTGAGGACGTCTGGCGGACGGCATGTCAACAGCCGTCCGGACCGCTTTCGCGAGAGCAGCGCAACGTAACGAGGTCTGACGTCAAGGGTGCCGTAAACGCTACACTTGACTTGATCGAAGTGCATGGCAAACCGCTCTTCTGGGCGGGAGTCGAGATTCAGCGCCAGCGACTTCAATCGGAGTTTTTGGCACTCGTAGAGAAGACCGGCTTTTGTTTTACTACGTCACTCCTCGGTAAGTCGGTGGTAACGGAGGATCATCAAAAGTTTCTTGGCGTGTACAGCCCTACCTCTCCGGACCAAATGAAAATGCTCGTCGGGAATGCGGGTTGCCTGGTCGGACTTGGTGCATGGACGACGGGCAAGGATGTCAATAATCAGAATATTCTGAGTGATAGAGTGGCTCTGGCGGCCCGCGGTGGCGTGATCGTGGGTCCTCGCTATTTTCCAAGCGTTACGCTCAAAGACTACCTGACAGGCCTTCTTGAAGCGCTCCAGATCAGAACGCTCCGCGTTTCCGCGTACGCTCCCGAGCCATTTGCATCATTCAGCGTGGCAGCCGTATCGGCGCCGTCTCTCACCTACGACAGCTTCTACCGCATATTGAACGATTGGCTCAAAGAGGATCATGCGGTCGTTTCGGATGCGGGATTCCCGCTTATCGGAGCCCAGGACCTGCATATTCGGGTTGCGAACGGCTTTGTCGCACAGGCCTCCTGGCTGGCGATCGGATATTCGACTGCCGCTGCAATCGGGGTCAAATGTGCAATGCCGGAAAAGCGCGTACTGGTGATTGTCGGAGACGGCGCATTTCAGGAAACATGTCAGGCGGTCTCCAGCCATAGCGAACTCGGCCACAACACCGTGGTCTTCGTACTCGTGAACGGGATTTACGGCATCGAACAGAAATTGGTCAACCCTAATCCGTTTCGTACGCCTCCGAAACACTACCAGGATCAGCTTCTCAATAACGTCTACTCGTACAACCGCCTCCACGACTGGCACTACGAGAAGCTTATGGATGTCTTTGGCGGAGAGGGACGAGTCGTCGAAACGGTAGAAGCTCTTTCCAGCGTTCTCGCGGAGATTGATGCGCGGCCCAGGGACAATTTCCTTGTCCACGTGCAACTGCCCATAACCGATACGCCGAAAGCATTAAAACCGGGTTTGGGCGGTGCGGGCGAAGACGAGACGGCCAACGTTGATTGGCCGCCGGCGTTGCTCTTCTGACAGCCTGGCCAATCAAGGATAAACCGTGCATAAACGGTCTTCGCTGATTTCTGTAGAGAATTTTTTACCGTGAACCGTGAAAGTAGCCGAGACCAGATTTTATAGCTCGCTATCGGCCAAGTTTGAGTCGGGGCCGCCTATTTGCAGCCATCGAACAGGTTAAGATCGAGACTCTCATCTATATAAGTAATCGCTTTCGCGCCGCGCACACTGTTGCCGGACTCATCCAAGGGCGGAGAAAATCCAACGATGGCCATTTTCCCTGGCACTACCGCGACGATTCCACCACCTACCCCCGTTTTGGCGGGTAACCCGGTCGTCCAAGACCAAATTCCGGCCTCATCGTAAAATCCTGCCGTCAACATGACGGCAAGGATTTTTGGAATATACTTCGCATCAAGACAGCGTATTTTGGTAATGGGGTTTACCCCGCCATTTGCCAACGTCGCGCCCATGACGGCGAGCTGCTTCGCCGTCACATTAACCGAGCATTGCTTCGTGTAGACATCGCAGGCTTCGAGCGGATCGCAGTAAAGCCGGTCATAGCTAAACAAGAGTTCCGCAATACCTCGATTATGCTGGTTAGTCGCCGATTCGGATTGATAGACTTCTTCGTTCAAGGGCAACTTTTCGCCGGCTAACTTACTATAGAAGTCGAGGATTTTGTTCCACCGTTCATCTGCATTCGCCGCTTTGATCAGACTGACCGAAGCAATCGCTCCAGCGTTGACCAGAGGGTTCACCGAGCGCGCTTTCAACTCCTCTATCGCCGTTACGGAGTTGAAAGGCAGCCCGGTTGGTTCGACGCCGATTTTCTCAATGATCACCTGCTCCCCTTGCTCTTGCATGACGAGGCACATGGTGAAAGGTTTTGAGACAGACTCGATGGCAAACCCGTAGTCCACATCGCCCGCGGCGAAAATCTGCCCGTCTGTGGTTGCAATAACCACTCCGAATAAATGCGAAGGAACCGAGGCAAGGTACGGTATGTATTGGGCATTCTTGCCACCGTTCTCTTCTTTGAATTTGCTGTACGCTTCCTGGACCAGATTCTGGAGATTGTTGACTGGAGGCGAGATCATGACCTCGTCTTTGGCATGAGCACAAACTCCGAGAGCGAGGAGTGCTATTGAGATTTTGAGAGCACTCAATGGGCAGAGGCAATTTTTGGTACGGTTTATCTTCATAAGTTGTGGGTTGAGGTTGAAGAGATGGCGATTACTTGCAAGACGGGAGATCGCATTGAGGAGCGCGTTCCTCGATGTCCGTCAGGGCGCGCGGTGGAGGATTTGATAGTCGGTCCGCTATCTTATACCTTTCCCCGCTTCGGCGGCGGGATTGCTATGCGCGGGCTTTTGAGATGTTCGGAAACGGGGTCGACCGCCGAAGAGGCGGCGTTGAATCGGCGCGGATCCGTAAGAGTGCTGGGCCAAGCGTTTGGGACTTTCGAGCATCGGTGAGGATTGCTCGCAGAACCGAAAATAAGAGCGGCGTGACTTTTGTCTGTTCGGGAAGTAAAAGCGGCTCTGGCCCTAGATGGCTGCGGCCT
>DASZGG010000210.1:0-4146 GCA_035939025.1 Chthoniobacterales bacterium
CACGCTTTCCGTGGGCCAGATTGCTTCCCGGTCCGTAGTCCTGAGCGTTACCACGGTCAAAGAACAGGTCGAAGTTCGCGAGACAGCTCAGGGAATCGATGCGCAAACGCCAGAAGTAAGCCGGGTGATCGAAACAGAGAAGATTGCAGACCTACCGATCGCCGGCCGTGACTTCATTGACTTTGTCCTCTTAACTCCCAATGCCAACGTGGGACGCAGCACGGCCGTCGGCGCGCAGTCTCCCTTTCAGGAAACCGTTTTGGAACTGAGCTTTGCCGGCCTGCGCGAGACGCACAGCACATTTTTTGGTCTCGATGGCACGGACTACACCACAAGTATTTCCGGTGTTCAGCGCGTGAGTCCCTCGCAGGACTGGGTCTTGGAGTTTCGTGTGGCCGCCGGCCCAATCACCGCCGACAACGGCCGCAATCTCGGTTCCGTCGTAAACACCGTCACGAAGTCCGGAAGCAACAATGTGCATGGCTCTGCGTACGAGTTCTTTCGAAACAACCGGCTGGATGCCAACAATCTGCTATCGGCACCCGGCTTCAACACCCTGCGCTTCAATCAATTTGGCGGCTATGTTGGCGGCCCTATCAAGCGGGAAAAAATCTTTTACTTCCTGGGATACGAAGGCCAGCGCCGCGCCGAGTCGCCTTTATATTCATCCTTCATCCTCCATTGCACCGATAATCCCGGCTGCCTCGGGCCGGGTACCCCCAGCATCAACCAGGTGAAGGTAATACTTGGCTTGCAACCTGAGAACCTGGGATCGATCCTCCAGATTGAGGACTATGACAAATTCTTCGGAAAGCTGACCCATGTTCTGAGTGAAACTAGCACTTTGAACATCGGATACCTCTTCAACGATGAGCGGAATCAACACGTACCCGGTGCTGCTCCAGGTCAGGGATTGCCCTCCTTTTATCGCAACAACCCCATTCAAGATCAGACCATTTACACGAACTTACTTCATCTGTTCGGCAGTCACTGGACTTCCGAAACCATCCTCAACTTCGGCCGTAGAACCTTTCACCTCAATCCAGTAGGCGCTGGGTTTGAGCCCGCGCTCCTCGTCGCCGACCTGTTTGATTCCGGCGGCATCCAGGGCGGCGTACCTTATTATCGCGAACAGCATTTCCAAGCTTCCGAAAACCTCACCTATGTACGAGGCAAGCACTCCTTTAAGTTTGGCGGAGATTTTGAGCCCGTGTGGATCAGCGCACAAACATCTTTCTTCACACCGGGAGGAGGCATTTTCACTCCTCAGAGTTTTTTTGGTGCGGCGCCTTTCAATGCCCCGCCGTTCGGCCCTGGCACTCCGGTCGAATTTCTATTCCTGGAACCAAGATCCTATTTCGGCCAACAAATTCCCCGGCGCACATTGCCATTCGAGACGGGTCTTTTTTCCGGACCGGCGGCTTCGGCCTTCAACGACAGCGTGAACCTGAATTTCCTCCACACGCTCTCCGGCTTTTACGCCCAAGACCAGTGGAGGCCGGCCTCTTACCTTACCCTGACTCTCGGTCTGCGCTACGACATCGATTTTCTTCCGTCCGCCGCCGACATCCGGCTGCATGGACTGATGAATCCCACCAATTACGGAAACGTGCAGCCACGCGTGGGCCTGGCCTATTCATTCCGCCAAGGAAAAGGAGTTGTTCGCGCCGGATTCGGCATGTTCACCGGCCCGTTCGACTACAGCGACGTCATGGTCTCTTGGCAAGGCGCATCGGCCTTTACCTATATGAATCAACCCCTCCTGCCAGGGTTTTCCAATCCTGCCACTAGCTTGGTTGGGCTTGGGCCATCCGGAATCGTAGGTGTTAACGGGCCTGTTCTCGCCAGCCAGGCATTCTCCGCTTTTACGCACACTGGCGTTTATCCCAACCCCAGCTCGCTGCTCCAATTCCCTCTCGGCTATGTGCAGAGAAAGTTTCCAAACGCTTACGCCGAAGAAGCCAACCTCGAGGTCGAGAGCGAGATCGTGAGAGACCTCTTCGTCTCCGTGGGATACCAATTCGTGCACGCACTCAAGTTACCGCTCTATCTCAGCATCAACGGGCTCCCGAGCGGCACCCTTCCGACGGGCGTCCAGGCTTTTACCCCTGCCGACCCTAATTTTGGCTTCTCGCTGATGGCCTCTCCGTCGGGCTTTTCCAACTACAATGCGGGAACTCTCAGTGTGCGTAAGCCCTTTGCACACCACTACAGCATTCTGGGGAACTACACTTTCTCCAAATCCATCGATCTTGCGACCGACGTTCAACTCACCGACAGTCCGATGGACTATCTGCGCCCACAGTTGGACCGCGCTTTAGGCGACAACGACGTCCGCCATCGTTTCGTCGTTGCATTGCAGGGCGAGTCTTCGAATTCCTGGACCCGGCCGCTGCGCAATTGGAAACTCTCGATGCTAAATACTCTGCAAAGTCCCCGTCATTACACAATCTTCGCGGGGTTCGACGTAAACGGAGACGGCTTTCCTTTCTCCGATCGCGTAGGCAACATTGGCCGCAACACGTATCGAGGCGATTCTTCTTACACCACGGATATACGCCTGCAAAGAGTCTTCAGCGTCGGCGAGCGGTTCAACCTGGAAGCCAGCGCCGAAGTCTTCAACCTGTTTAACCGCCCAAACGTCAATGCCATCGACACCGTCTACGGAGCTGCCGCTTTCGCGGGCCGGATCCCGCAGAGTTTTGGAGATGCAATCACCAGTCCGGCGAATCCGACGTTTGGCTCGCCCAGCTTTGTGGCCCCGGCGCGCCAAATTCAACTCGCCCTGCGGTTGAATTTCTGAATCAGTTCGCGAGTAGCAACTTTCATACACTCGCCTTACCCGAAATTCCAAAGCGTCCTCTCCGTCTCGCGACAGACCACGCCAGAATGAATCGGCCGTCGTCCGCTTGCCAGCGAGGGATTTTCTTATCACCTAACACCTGATGAAAAACCCTCGTTGTCTGCCAGGGCAGTTCGGAGGATTCTTCCCGGACGATGGCATTCATCCAAGCAATCCTCTAGAATCGCCGTCATGAACTGCCCCAACTGTGGAAAGGATATGACCGACTGGACGCTGGACGGCCGCGTGGGCACGCAGGTCACCGTCGATGTGTGCACAGCTTGCCAATCGTTCTGGTTCGATCCTCACAAAAGCCTGCAGCTTTCTCCGGGCTCCACGCTCAAGCTGATGAAATTCATAGGTGAACACTCGTCAACCGTCAAGCCAACCTTGTTGGACGTGCTCCCTTGTCCGCGATGCGGTGGCCCACTGTCACTGGCGCACGATCTGGTCCACAGCACGCGGTTCAACTATTGGGTATGTGCAAATGGACACGGCAAGTTCATCGGTTTCTTCGACTTCCTGAAAGAGAAGAATTTCATCCATACGCTCTCACCCCAAGAGATCCAGGAGTTGAAACAGAACGTGCAGAGCGTGAACTGCTCCAACTGTGGCGCATCCATCGACCTGCAAACCAACTCGGTTTGTCCCTACTGCCATTCCGCGATTTCCATGCTGGACATGAAGCAGCAGCAACAGATACTCGAGCAACTCAAGGAAGCTGCCGAGCCTAAGCCGGTTGATCCGACAATGCCCCTGAAGCTCGCCATGGCGAAGGAGCAAATATCGTCCGTATTTCAAGAGCACGATGCCGAGTGGTGGGAAGACGCGCGCTCGGGTGACCTTGTCCAGGCTGGTTTGAAGGCGGTTACCCGCTTGATCGCCACGATCCTGTAATTGGATCGCCTACCGCATACGTCATTTTTGGCACTCCAGGCAACTAAGGCTCAATCAGCGGAATCGAGCTTACCAATTGCAGATCGATCATAATTTGAACGCGCCGCTCGAGTTGAAAAAACTGCGCAGTGCCTTTGGCCGATAGCGCCCTACGAAAGATGGGGATGTATTTGAGTCGGAGTTGGATAACGGATTCATCCACCGCGAGCCACCTCTTCGAGAGGCCATCGGCCTGTTCGTCCGTCATGTTCGTGTTTTGCAGATATTCTTTAATGAGAGCGTATTTCGCGTCGTTGATCTTCACCAACTCGGCGACGTATTGGTCGTAGGTCGGCCAGAACTTCTCCGCTTCGGTGTCGGTCAACTTCATATTGGCGGCGATAACTTGCTTTCGCGTGGAGCGCAGG
>DASZGG010000211.1:0-8951 GCA_035939025.1 Chthoniobacterales bacterium
TGAGGTGATAATTTAAAGAGGTGTATACATCGAACAGACCTGGAACAATTCCTTGTGCATGCACGACAGTAAAAAAGCTTTCACGCCTGCTCGGACGGATCTATGACAAGGCTCTCTCTGGAACGCAAATTAATATCACACAATTATCGGTACTGCGGTGCATCTACCGGCGAGAAGGAGAGCCATTTGCTCGCGTTGCCCACGAACTCGAAATGGATAGAACCTCCCTTTACAGGGCAATCAATCCGATGATCCGAGATGGATGGATTGTGCTGGCAGCTGGTACCGACGCCCGGTCACGATCCGCGACGACCACCAAGAAGGGCATGCAGATACTGGCGCAAGCAGGAAAACGCTGGGATGGCATTCAGGAACGTATAATTGGAAACTTTGGGCCAAAGGCGTACGAAGCACTGATGTCCGAACTCGATAGGCTTGCAGATTGCGCAAAAGCTGCGACTGCATCCGAACGCTCTTAGCGGGTCGCTTTTTCCGCTTCGTTCAACTGGCCCCATTTGATAGAAATAAAGGGAGTAGCTTGTGGACGCTTCACTCCCAAAGATTCGCCGCTTGCGAGCCACCCCGGTCAATGTGCCGTTGGCGCGTCCGCATCCGACGGCCAGCGGGGTGGTCAAGCTCTGCGCCGCTCGTCCTCATGGATTTGGAAACGGACCAGGGGCTGACGGGCCACGCCTACGTGTTTTGTTATACTCCGATCGCTCTTAAGCCGATCGCTGATCTCATCGAAGCCTTGCAACCGTTGATCCAAGAGGATGCGGTCGCACCGCTGGTCCTGGCGCAGAAGCTCCAAGGACGTTTTCGATTGATTGGGCCGCAAGGGTTCACCGGGATAGCCATGGCGGCTATCGATATGGCGGCCTGGGACGTTTTGGCGAAGTCAGCTGGGTTGTCGCTCACCCGACTTCTCGGCGGCGAAGAAAAACCGGTTCCAGCCTACCACAGCCTAGGCATGGGTGGGCCGGACGGGGCGGCACAAGAAGCGGCCGAATCGATCGAGCTGGGCTTCCGGTGCGTGAAGTTTAAAGTTGGTTACCCGGACGTGGAACAAGACCAAGCCGTGATTCGAGCGGCACGGGGCGCGGCCGGCAAGGACTTGCAGGTCATGGTGGATTACAATCAAAGCCTATCCGTGCCGGAGGCGATTCGGCGCGTCCAATTGCTCGAAGAGGAAGCGCTGGTCTGGGTGGAAGAACCGACTCGAGCCGATGATTTCGCCGGCCATGCCCGAATCGCCGCAGAGTGCCGCACTCCCATTCAGATTGGTGAAAACCTCTGGGGGCCGCACGACCTTACAAAGAGCCTCTCGGTGGGTGCCTCAGACTTCGTGATGCTGGACGTCATGAAGATTGGCGGGATTACGGGTTGGTTGCGCGCGGTTAGCCAGGCGCAAGCGGCCGGTTTACCAGTTTCGAGTCATCTATTCCCGGAACTCAGCGCGCAGCTGCTAGCGATTTCACCCCATGCGCATTGGTTGGAATACCAGGATTGGGCGGCACCCATCTTAGAGCGACCTCTGGAACTCAAAGACGGTTTTGCGCTTCCGCAGAAGCAAGCCGGCCTTGGATTGACGTGGGACAAGGACGCTGTTGAACGCTACCGGGTTTGTTAGCCAAGCATATTAACCAAGCTACGAAAGGCCTCTTCTTGAATTCTTGGCTTCTTGAATTCTTGAATTCTTCCCCTAATACAGCATCGCCTCAGCCGGCGGGTCGGTAGATTCGACTTTGTCCGCTTGCAAGACGACGTGCGAACGGTCCCCCTTTTGTGTGAATGTCGCCTTTCCGACAACCTTCACCCACCCCATCTCCGTGGCGGTCATCGGGCCGGAGACTTCAACAGGCACCGCTAACGGGCGAGCGTCAGCCGCGCAGCAGACAATAAACATGCGTACGAGCTTAAACTGTTTAGCGTCTGAGCCGGGAAGGTATTGCCCGATCACCTCAATCGTCTTGTCGGCAAACATCCTTCGCAGGCTATCCTCCGACTCAGCGTACAGCAAATCGGTCACTTCCAGCGCGACGTTGCCGTCGGCGGCTTTCGGGAGGTATTGGGAGCTTCCGTCGTCGGGCGAGGGAACGGCTGGATTCGCCTGACCCGTTGCGCCATTCGCGGCGGCATCCGGGCCCGGTTGCGAGCTGGGCGTGTTCTGAGGCAGAGGTTCAGACGCACGCTCGTCCATGTCCGCTCCCAACGCTTGCGGTGGGATAACCTGATCATTCTGCGGTCTCGCGGCCGGCGAGCTTGAACGGCTCGGCAATTTGGTGATGTCCTGAACGAAACCGCGATTTAATACGGCATGTTGATCATAGCTGTCTTTAGAGAGCGCAACACCTGCTGCTAACGGCGCAAACAACACGAAAAACGCTATCACGGCTCGCAGGGGACTGTTGGCATTCTGATGGACGCATTCTTCTCCGTCAATGCAGCATCGGGCGTTGGTCTTCGCTGCGGCATAAACGATACCGACCACACAAAAAATCACGCCCGCAACTAACGTCCAAGGGCGGAATTGAGGGTGCAGATATTGGTCGAGTCGACCGGTGAAGAAAAAATCCAGCAGCACCGCCCCCACGCCGATCAGCGTAATTCCATTGACGAGATTAAAGAGCTTGGCCCGCATAGAGGTAGATTAACAGACGACTGCAGATTAGGCCGATGAGCACAAAAAGTCCAATTCCGAGGCCGATCACAAAGCGCTTTTTAAACAGGACGCTATAGAGAAAGAACAGCTTCAAATCAAACATTGGGCCGAATACCATGAATGCCATCCGCGCGAAAATTGGGAAACTGACGAATGTTGCAGCGATGAAAGCGTCGGAGGTACTGCAAAGCGTCAGGACCAATGCAATAGCCATCATAGAGACCGTCGAGAGTGTCGGTTCCAGCGCCAAAGGCAGAATAATCTGTTGATCAACCGCAGTATTAAAAGTAGCGGCCACCGCCGCGCCGATCATGAAATAAATCGCCGTATCAATAAAGTCGTCGCAAGCCATTCGGACCGCGGCGATCAACTTCTGTGGGAATGTGGCTTCGAATCCGTTCATGGCGGCGTCAGGCAGCGGACTGATGCTAAACGCCAGTCGCTTTCGGGCGGGAATCTTTACAGCACCCTTACGCAATATGGATTCGGGTTTGAACTGGCGGACTGTTAACCCGGCTGCGACAGCAACCAGGTAGCCGAGACCGAGCCGCGTCCACATGTTCAACCAAGGCGCCTGGCCTCTGAAAGCGGCCAGCGTGCTGAACGCCACGATCGGATTCACGATCGGCGATGCCAGCATAAATGTGACACCACATGAAACCGGTAATCCTTTATTAATCAACCGGCGGACAACCGGAACGATGCCGCACTCACACACCGGAAAACATAGTCCGAGCAAGCCGCTGGCCAACGTCGCTAACAGTCCGTTTTTCGGCAAGATTCCAGTGATAGTTTTCGACGGAACGAAGGCGGCAATCGCACCGGAGATCAGGGACCCAACGAGGACGAACGGCAATCCTTCGAAGGCCAGCGCCAGAAACGAAAACAAAAAGTTCTGCCAGGTAAAGGTAAACCAGCTCATCAGGGCTTTGATAGAAAGCACTCAAGGACTCAAGAACTCAAGAACTCAAGAAGAGCCGACAGTCTGGTGCCGACGTCCGCATTGCAGCATTCTTGCATTCTTGAGTGCTTGAGTTCATGTGTTAGACCCGATCTGACTGACTCGCACTCGCCCGAATCAGCCTTCCTCGCCGCGTCAAATTGCGCGTTTGCTTCGAGACTACATTTGCGTGGGGTCCCTTCGCTTCCAACGCGCCAGTGAAGCTTCATGAAGATGGTGAGGTCTCAGGAGCTTGGTCACTATTCCGTACTTTGGGCTAAAGAGGTATGCGAGCAGGAATATAAGTCCGAGAACGAGAACAATACAGGGTCCTGAAGGCAGGTTCAGCCAAAACGAGGTGAGTAGACCGGTGCACGATCCGACACAGCCGAGGATTCCACCCACCCAAAACATGCTCGTGAATGAGTCAGAAAGCAGGTAGATCGTCGCTGCGGGTGCAATAAGCATCCCCAAAGCCAGAATGACACCGACCGCCTGCAAAGAAGAAATCATCGAAAGCACCAGTAATCCCATCAAGAGATACTTGAGCGTTTTGACTGGCACGCCTTGACTCGCCGCAACCGAAGGTTCGAATACGGTCAGTAAGAGCGGCCGTTCCAAAGCAACCAGCACCGGTAACACGGTCAGACTTATAAGATAGATACTCCAGAGATCAGCGTCTCCAAGTCCTAGAATATTGCCAAAGAGGTAATCGCTGACGTTAACGCTTAAGCGAGAAAAGCTTATAAGAACCAGTCCTAGCGAAAAAGAACACGCAAAGAGCAGCCCAAGCGCAGTATCCTCTTTAATGCGCGAACTGTTAGAGATGATTTGCGTTCCAAACGCCACCAGAAGTGCAGCTACCAGCGCTCCAACGAAAAGGGTGCCTGGTGCGAGGCCAAACAATAGCAAGGCCACCGCGACTCCCGGCAAAAGAGAATGAGCCATCGCGTCCGCCATCAGTGCAAGCCGGCGAATCACGATGAAAGCGCTGAGCGCTCCGTTCGTGAAGCCAATTAAAGCGCAGCCAAACAGAGCGCGCTGCATGAATTCGTGGTGAAAGGGTTCAAACAGCCAGGTCAGGCTCATGGGCAGATCCGGAAAAGATATGGGTCTGAAAAGTTTTTTGGATATTTTCCGCCGTGAAGACCAGGCCGGTGTCGCCAAACGCCACCAACTCACCGTTCAGAAAGATCACTTGGTCAAACAGGTCTCGGACTGTTCTCAAGTCGTGGTGAGATACGACAAGCAAATTCCCTGCTTTAGCCAGGTGGCGAATCGCACCGGCGAGTAGATCTTGCGCTGGCTTATCCAAGCCCGAGAACGGTTCATCGAGTAAAAAGACATGTGCTTCCTGGGCGAGTGCACGAGCCAAAAATGCCCTTTGCTGCTGGCCGCCAGAAAGAGCGCTGATTTGGCGATCGCCGAGATCTTCAAGTTCCATCGCTTCCAGGGCCTTATCCACTGCCCGACCGTCCTCTTCCCGAAACCTTTTCCGCCATCCCAAAACCTGATATCGTCCCATTTCGACCATTCCGCGCACCGTGATCGGAAAATCCCAGTCGACCGTCGTACGTTGCGGTAAATACGCTATCTCCGAGGCGGCTAAGCTTTTGCTATGACCATGGAAACTCATCGATCCAGTTTCAAGAGGCACAAGTCCGACCAGCGCTTTGAAAAGGGAAGTTTTGCCTGCGCCGTTTGGTCCGAGCAGGCCGACACAGGAGCCGCATCTCAGCTCGAGACTGACATGATGGACAGCTGGAACTCGCTTGTACGAAACCGTTAGATCCTTTATCTCGAGTTGGTGGTACGACATGTTTGCAAGGACTCAAGGATTCAAGAACTCTGAAGTCAAGAAGTCTAGCCCGCCAAGATCACGTAAAAACCAAAGCGACGAGCTCATTGCGGGCTGGAAAGCTCTTTTCCTTCCTGGAACGTGAGTACCTCGCTCACACTCGTTGTTCCCCACATCGTCTGGGCCATAACAGCCGAGTCCTGAGGTATCAACGCAAGTCTTACTGCTGTCTGCTTGTTCTCAGTCCAAGAGGCGTCGACAACCAAGTCTACTCCTTCCGGTGGAAACTTGAGCTCCGCGTCTGTGGCAACGGTTGTCGAATTCGACTCACCGCTCCAGATCGTTTCGCCGCCGCTCGTAATCTGATATTTGAAAGGGACTGTGGTGGATGTGAGTTCCAGGCGAAATCTCTTTTTTGCTGTAGAACCCTGAGTGGCCTGCTGAAGAGGAGTCGCTGCCCCACTTCGTCGGCTGGTTAGGGTTCGCAGGGGCACCAGGAGCGCTAGCAGCACAATCACTGCCAGAATCGCGCGAACCAGTGGCGAACCCCTCATGTCTATTTTAGTGAGTCGACGATCGTCGAGATGTTGTGCCTGAACATTCCTTCGTAAGTACTGCCGTCTCCCTCTCCAAGGCCATCGGCATAAAGCGAACCGCCTATTTTGGCTCCAGTTTCTCTCGTGATCTCCGTGCTTACCTTTGGGTTCAGCGTGTTTTCCAAAAAGATTGCTTTGACGTGTTGGTTTGTGATGTCGTCAATCAGCGTGGCGACATGCCGATTAGAGGGTTCGGTTTCCGTGCTCACACCTTCGATCGCATAGACCGTGAATCCATAGTCCTTTGCCAGGTATTGGAAAGCGTCGTGTGAGGTCACCAACTTGCGTTTGTCGCGCGGTAACTCGGCCACTTTGCGCTTCGCCCAAGCATCTAGCGCGTCAAGTTTGGCTAAATAGGCTTTCGCATTCTTCTCGTAGTCTGCCCGGTCCGCCGGATCTAACTTGGTCAGCGCGTCGCGAACGATCATCGTGGCCTTTTCTACATTCGCGACACTGTTCCACCAGTGAGGATCGTCAATCATCCCGTTCTGCTCCGCAGCTGCAGCCTGCGATTCGTCAGGATCTGCCTTCATCTTGAGCGAGGGCAGAGCATCGCCCACCGCGAGAGATTCGGCTTTTGCACCTGTCGCCTGCTGAATTTTATCCAAATAATGTTCCAAATGTTTGCCCGACAACAGGATCAGTTTAGCGTCTGCCGCTTGCTTTAGGTCGGAAGGCGTCGGTTGATACTCGTGGGGATCTTGCCCGGGCTTTACCAAACCGGCCACGCTGACATGGTTGGCGCCGACTTGTTGGGCAATTTCGGTAAGAACGGTCGAAAAAGAAGCGATCATAAACTTTTCGCTGGCATTGGCCAGCGGCACGGAGGTAGCGCCAAACAAAACAGATAGAAGGAAGCCTTTAACGATCGGCATAGGATTCATCAACGATTGTTCGATTGATGCAACCAATTTGCAATAAAAATGTTCGCGTTTCCATCCGGTTGTCATCCGGCCTTAGAGTGCTAAAGGTTTTGGCAAGTTCGTATGAAGAATATCTTAGTCAGACTGATCCCTTTTATGTTGATCCCCTTGTCATCTCCAGCCCAAGACAGCGTTTCGCCGATAATTCCTTTGCGGGATTTTTTCCAAAATCCTCAAACAACTGGCTATCAGCTCTCGCCCAGCGGTGCGTTGATCGGATTTCTGAAACCGGTCGATAACCGGCTGAACATTTGGGTTCAAGAGAAATCGGGTGTAGAGGCGAAACAGATCACTAGCGTCAAGGATCGGGATATTCGCGGGTTCTTCTGGAAGGGAGATCAATATCTCTTGTACGTAAAAGATAACGACGGCGACGAGAACTATCACCTCTATGTCGCCCGGAGTGATGGCAGCGGCGCACGAGACCTGACGCCATTCGACGGCGTCAGAGCGGAAATGATCGATGATCTCGAGGATGATCCGACCGACATGATCGTCGGCCTGAACAAGCGGAACAAAGAAGTCTTTGACGCCTACCGGCTGAATGTAGAGACCGGCGATTTGAAGCTGGTTGCCGAAAACCCGGGCAACATATCGTCTTGGACAACCGACCACGACGGCAATGTCCGAGTTGCCACAACAACCGACGGCGTAAATACGACCTTGCTTTACCGCAAGACGGAGAAAGACGCTTGGAAACCCGTCATTACGACAAACTTCAAAGAGAGCTTTACGCCTCAGTTTTTCACGTTTGACAACAAAGATCTCTATGGTGTGTCAAACATTGGTCGCGATAAGGCGGCGATAGTTGAATTCGATCCTGAAGCCGGAAAAGAGACCAAGGTCTTGTTTGAACATCCGGAAGTTGACGTCTCCGATCTGCACTATTCCAAAAAACGCAAAGTGATTACGTCCGCGACATACACTACTTGGAAAGGAGAAAGGACGTTTTTCGATCCGGAAGCTGAGAAGCTTTACAACACTCTGGAACAGAAACTGCCCGGGTACGACGTTTACGTCGTCTCTTCCAACAAAGCCGAGGACACCTTTGTCGTTCGCACAATTACGGACCGGTCGCTTGGATCGTTTTACCTGTATGATTCGAATTCAGGCGAATTGAAGAAGCTCGCAGATCGAAATCCATGGCTGAAAGAGGAACAGCTAGCCGAGATGAAGCCCATAGAATACAAATCGCGCGACGGCCTGACCATCCACGGTTATCTCACTTTGCCAAAGGGCAAGACGCCGAAGGATCTACCGATTGTCGTCAACCCGCACGGTGGTCCATGGGCTCGAGATGAATGGGGATTTAATCCCGAGGTGCAATTTCTGGCCAACCGCGGATTCGGAGTGTTGCAAATGAATTTCCGCGGTTCTACCGGTTACGGTAGAAGTTTCTGGGAGGCCGGTTTCAGGCAGTGGGGCCAGAGCATGCAGGACGATATTACCGACGGAGTTAAATGGCTGATCGATCGGGGTGTCGCCGATCCGAAGCGAGTTGCCATCTACGGCGGTAGCTATGGCGGTTATGCTGTTCTTGACGGTCTGACCAAGACTCCCGATTTGTATGCGGCCGGGGTGGATTACGTCGGTGTCTCGAACCTATTCACCTTCATGAAAACGGTACCGCCTTATTGGAAGCCTTTTCTGGACATGATGTACGAAATGGTTGGGAACCCCGAGAAGGATAAAGAGCTGTTCGAACAAAATTCCCCAGCCCTGAATGCCGACAAGATCAAGACGCCCCTCTTCGTAGCCCAAGGCGCAAAGGATCCGCGAGTGAACATTAACGAATCGAATCAGATCGTCGAGGCGCTAAAAAAGCGAGGGATCGAGGTGGAATACATGGTCAAGGAAAACGAAGGCCATGGTTTTCAAAACGAGGAGAATCGCTTTTCGTTCTACGAAGCAATGGAGATGTTTTTGGCTAGACATCTCAATTCGGAGAGAAAGTCTTAGGTCCGGTTTGGACCGTGCTGCGCCGGTCACGTCATCTTTACACCCGCGGTAATCGTGTGCGACCAGGCGAAAA
>DASZGG010000212.1:0-7137 GCA_035939025.1 Chthoniobacterales bacterium
TTCCGGGCCGGCGTGCTGCTGCGACGTGGTGTACCTGTGCCAGGCATGCGACGTAAAAATCACGCTTGATAGTACGTTGCCGGTACTCCGCAGCGCAACCTAAAACGCCAGAGGCGTATAACGTTCAGCGTTCAGCGTTCAGCGTTCAGCGTTCAACGTTCGCCCTTCCGCGATTGGCCTCAACTCGCGACTTACCCACAATCGCCTTTTTCCGGGCCGGTCCGCTGCTGCGACGTAACGGACCTGTACCAGGCATTCTCGCAGCGCACCGGCCCGGGGCGATTATGGATAAGTCTGGGCGCCCATTGGTTGTTCGTTTTGAGCGGCCAAGGCCAAAACTGCCACGCCCAAACCCAACCCCGCGATCGATATCCAAGAACTTACACAAGCCAACAACCCTAAAACATGTAACCTTCAATCCCAAAGTGTTACCCATGTATTGAACCAGAAGTGTTACCTATGTTCTGACTGCGCCCGCCGAACGCCGAACTCCGAACGCCGAACTCCGAACGCCAAACGCCAAACCGCCCCTTACGGCGCAATCTTCTCCTCTATCTCGAACCTGCCGCCTTTCACCCTGACAATCAGCCCGGGCTTCGAGGCGTTCCGATTTGCGTCAAACGAGATTTGCCCGGTCACGCCTCCAAATCCAGCCGTCTCGGCCAATGCATCTCGCAGGGCTTTAGAGTCAGGGGAACCCGCCCGCTTGATCGCATCTGCCAGTAAACGGGCGGCGTCATAACCGAGAGCAGCAAAGGTGTCCGGAGGAGCCCCGTATTTTTCCTGATACCTGGCAACGAATTCTTTGACGATCGGCGTTGGGTCGTCCGGCGAGAAGTGATTAGTAAAATAGCAGCCGTCAACCGCCTTTCCGCCGATCGCCACTAGAGCCCGATCTGCCCAGCCGTCACACCCGACAAAAGGCATGTTAAGTCCGATTTGCCGGCCCTGTTTCACGATCAGGGCCACCTCCTGGTAATAACCTGGTACGCAGACCACATCGGGCTGAGCTGCCCGAATGGAAGTCAATTGGGCTCGGAAATCCGTGTCCCCGGTCGAATAACTCTGTTCGCCGACGATTTTACCGCCCAGCTTCGAAAACTCGTCCTTGAAAAATTTGGCCAGATCGACGCTATAATCCTGTTTCACATCAATAAGCGTGAATACCTTCCCCGCATTCAGTTTTTCTCTCGTGAATTTGGCAAGCACTCGACCCTGAAATTCATCCAGGAAGCAGACCCGAAAAATAAAATCACCCACCTCGGTAATACGGGGATTCGTCGCAGTGGGCGTAATCATGGGAATTTTGTCGTCCTGTGCGATCGGAGCGGCTTCCAGAGTTGCCGATGAGGTCGCGTCTCCCAGTATCGCAACGACCTTATCCTGCGTGATGAGTTTCCGCACCGCAGTCGAACTCTGCCCGGGTTTGGACTGATTGTCTTCGGTTACCAGCTCCAGTTTTTGACCGAGAATCCCCCCACCGTGATTGATCTCGTCGAAGGCAAGAACAAATCCCTGGTGACAGCCAATACCGAACTGCGACACACCCCCCGTCAGCGGATCTACCTCGCCGATCTTGACCGTGGTCGTCGCCCAACCGGTGAAAGTTGTCAGTGCTAGCGTCAGTGCCAGCTGCAGAGCGAAGTAAAACGAACTAAGAAACTTCTTAAGCACGACGCAACGCCTTTGACGAGAGCTTTAGCGGAAAGACTTTATTACCACCGATGATCTCGCTAGCCACTAGCCACTAGTCACTGACCACTTCCTTAGCTCTTCGGCTCTATGGTTTCGGCATACTTGTACGCACCGTCCTTGATCGTGATAATCACCGCGGACTTCTGCGCGTTCCGATCTTTGCCGATAGTGATTTTGCCCGAGACTCCCGGAAAATTTTCCGTATCCTGAATCGCGGCCCGGATTTTCTCCGGGTCCGGCGCTCCTGCCCGAGTGATAGCGTCTGCCAAGAGCTTCATTGCATCATAGCCAAGAGCGGCGAAAGCGTCAGGGGTGACATTGTATTTTTGCTTGTACTTCTGGACGAACGTCTGGACGAGGGGTGACGTGTCCTCAACTGAAAAATGGTTGGAAAAATAGCTTCCCTCGATCGCCTTTCCCCCAACCGTTATCAAGGAGGAACCATCCCATCCGTCGCCGCCCACCAACGTCGCTTTGATGCCAAACTGCCGGGCCTGCTTCGCGATCAATGCCGCTTCGGGATAGTAGCCGGTAATAATGATCACATCGGGTGCGGCAGCCTTCAGGTCGGTCAATTGGGCGCGGAAATCTTTGTCGCCTGAGCTGTAACTCTGTTCCTTAACGATGGTCGCGCCGTTCTTGGTGAGATAATCTTTGGCAATGTTGGTCAAACCGACGCTATAGTCCTGTTTGACGTCCGTCATGAACGCGACTTTGTTCAGCTTTAACTTCTCCAGCACGAACCGAGCGATCACCACAGCCTGAAAATCATCCGTGAAACAGACGCGGAATATGTAGTCGCCGGTCTGAGTCACTCTTGGATTCGTTGCCGCCGTGGCGATCTGAGGGATCTTGGAGGCTTGGCAAATGGGCGCCGCCTCCAGACTTTTCGAAGAGGCCACCTCCCCGATGACGGCTACGACGTGATCCTGGGAAATCAATTTGCGGGCGATAGTCGTCGTCTCGCCTTGCTTCGTCTGATTATCCTCTACGATCAACTCAATCTTTTTGCCCAGCACGCCGCCGGCAGCGTTTATTTCTTCCGCGGCCATTTGCACACCGTTATTCTGGGAGATGCCGAAACTGGCATTATCTCCGGTCAAGGAACCAAACTCGCCAATCTTGATTGTGTCTTGGGAAAACGTTGACCCGGCAATCGCCAGAATGACGCCAAATATCAGGAGAAACAGACGTTTCATCATAAATCGGCGATATTAACGACTGGCTTGAAAAAGGAAAGAGAGAATCGCGTAAGCGAAGGCTCCAGCCTTTGCCGGGTTCGGTAGGGCGGAGCTTCGCCCTGCCTGAACCGTCCAACCGGATCCCAAGGCTCGGACTGAGCCTCGCCCCACACCGGCTATTGACAACTATTAGATTTTCTAATAGTCTCCACTCATCATGCCGGAAGTGACTCTATCGGCCCCTCATCTCCGGAAGTTCTCAAAGAATCCGGTCATCGCATTTTACCAATCGTCGATTGGAAAAAAGGTTGTCGTCGGGATTACTGCTCTAATTCTGATTCTGTACGTTCTTGGCCATCTCATCGGAAATTTGCAGATCTACACGGGCCAAAACCAGATAAACGCGTACGCGAAACTCCTGCACGACCTCGGACCGATCCTCTGGGCAGTGCGATTTGTCCTGCTTGCCGCGTTTGTAACGCATATCGTCGCCACAATTCAGCTGGCGCACGAGAACCGCCTGGCGAAACCGCAAAAGTACGCTGTCCCCGGTTACCAGCGATCGACGCTCGCATCGCGAACGATGATCATCAGCGGACTGATTGTCCTCTGTTTCGTGATTTACCACCTGCTCCAGTTCACCCTTCATGTGACTAATCCGGAATTTCGCAAGCTGCACGACTCACTCGGTCGTCCCGACGTTTACCGGATGCTTATACTCGGATTCAGGCACCCGCTTGTTTCTCTATTTTATGCCCTTGGCCTCTTCCTGCTCGCCGGCCATCTGAGCCATGGATTCGAAAGTGTCACCCAGACGCTGGGTATTAATAATCGCAGAATATCACGTTTCGTTTCCACCGGCGGCCAAACCCTAACCTGGCTGATTTTCGCAGGCTACGTTTCGATCCCCGCTACGATTCTTCTCGGCATCATCAGGTAGACTATGTCAACCACTCTCGATTCGAAGGTCCCTACCGGCCCGCTTGATAAGAAGTGGGATAAACATCGAGGCGAATCAAAGTTAGTTGCCCCGAATAACCGATCAAAATTTGATATTATTGTTGTCGGAAGCGGCTTGGCGGGTGCTTCCGCCGCGGCGACCTTGGGCGAGCTTGGCTATAACGTTAAATGTTTTTGCTTCCAGGACTCACCACGGCGAGCGCACAGTATCGCGGCCCAAGGCGGCATCAACGCCGCTAAGAATTACCACAACGACGGCGATAGCGTTTTCCGCTTGTTCTATGATACCATTAAAGGTGGCGATTTTCGGTCGCGGGAAGGTAACGTTCACCGGTTAGCTGCGATTAGTCTTAATATTATCGATCAGTGCGTGGCACAGGGCGTTCCATTCGCGCGTGAGTACGGTGGATTGCTGGCAAATCGTTCTTTTGGCGGAGTTCAGGTATCGAGAACCTTTTATGCCCGCGGCCAAACCGGCCAGCAGCTTCTGCTCGGGGCTTACCAGGCTTTAGAACACCAGATCGCGGCAGGGACAGTGAAAATGTATCCCCGAACCGAAATGCTGGACCTCGTATTGGTCGACGGTCATGCCAAAGGAATTGTCGTTCGCGATCTCGTAACGGGCCAGATCAGTACTCACGCAGCCGATGCGGTGGTTCTTGCTACCGGCGGCTACGGCAATGTATTCTACCTCTCGACCAACGCGAAGGGCTGCAATGTCACGGCGACCTGGCGAGCGCACAAGAGGGGCGCACTCTTCGCGAACCCTTGTTTTGTTCAGATCCATCCGACCTGCATCCCGGTTAGCGGCCCCTATCAAGCCAAACTCACGCTGATGTCGGAATCCTTGCGGAATGATGGCCGCGTTTGGGTTCCGAAAAACAAGGGGGATAAGCGGTCGCCGGGCCAAATCCCGGAAGAAGAGCGAGACTACTACCTCGAGCGGAAATATCCCAGCTTTGGAAACCTCGTGCCACGCGACATCGCGTCGCGCAACGCAAAAGAAGTTTGCGATGACGGGCGTGGAGTGGGTTCGAGTGGTCTGGGAGTTTACTTGGATTTCGCCGACGCGATTCACCGGCACGGGGAGGACACCATCCGGGAGCGGTACGGCAACCTGTTCGAGATGTACCTGAACATCACGAACGAAAACGCCTACAAAACACCCATGCGGATCTATCCGGCAATCCATTATACGATGGGCGGGCTCTGGGTAGATTACAACCTAATGAGCAATATCCCGGGGCTCTACGTCCTCGGAGAAGCAAACTTCTCCGATCACGGAGCGAATCGGCTCGGAGCCAGCGCCCTTATGCAGGGACTGTCCGACGGCTACTTTGTGATTCCCGCCACCATCGCGAACTATCTGGCGACGCAGTTGGGCAAGAAGGTTTCAGTAGACCGGTCTGAATTTAAAGCTACCGAGAAAGATGTCTCCAGCCGAATCGATCGACTCCTTTCGGTCAAGGGAAAGAAGACCGTGTCGACGTTCCACCGGGAACTCGGACTCCTGGTGTGGGATAAGTGCGGAATGGCTCGAGACGCCCAAGGACTGCAAGAGGCTCTTCAGAAAATCCCGGCAATGCGCGCAGAGTTCTGGGAAAACGTAAATGTCCTCGGAGATGGTAGAGAGTTTAATCAGGCGCTCGAGCATGCGGGCCGAGTCGCGGACTTTTTGGAGTTTGCCGAATTGATGTGCCTGGACGCCTTGGAGCGGAACGAGTCATGTGGCTGCCATTTCCGCCTCGAACATCAGACCAAGGAGGGCGAGGCTCTTCGAGATGACAACGATTATTGCTACGTTGCTGCCTGGGAGTATACGGGTCAGGATGCACGACCGAACCTGATCAAGGAGCCGCTGATTTTCGAGAACGTGAAACTCTCTCAACGAAGCTACAAATGAATTTTAGCCTTAAGGTTTGGCGACAAAAAGATGGCGGCTCGCCCGGATCTTTCAAGGATTACGCCGCGAAAGATATCCCTTCCGAAGCCTCGTTTCTTGAGATGCTCGACATCGTCAATGAGGTCCTTAATGAACGTGGAGAGGATCCAATCGCGTTCGATTCGGACTGCCGCGAGGGTATTTGCGGAACGTGTTCCCTTGTGATCAATGGTATTCCTCATGGACCCGGCAAGGCGAAGACGACCTGCCAACTTTATATGCGGCGATTCAAGGACGGAGACACCATCTGGGTTGAGCCGTTCCGCGCTGCCGCATTCCCGACGGTCAAGGATCTCGTGGTCGACCGAAGCGCCTTTGACCGTATCATCCAAGCCGGCGGCTACATCGTCGTTCGAACCGGATCCGCCCCGGAAGCAAACGACTTACCGGTGCCCAAGCATGATGCGGACCTTGCTATGGAAGCCGCGGCGTGTATTGGATGCGGCGCCTGTGTAGCGGCCTGCCCGAATTCCTCGGCGATGTTATTCGTTTCTGCCAAAGTCTCCCACCTGGGGCTCTTGCCGCAAGGTCAGGCGGAACGCGACAGGCGAGCCCTCCATATGGTTCGGAAGATGGATGAACTCGGCTTCGGCAATTGTCGAAACCACTACGAATGTGAAGCAGTTTGCCCCGCTGAAGTCAGCGCGACGTTTATCTCGCGTTTGAACCGAGACTACGCAATCGCCGCCGCGAAGGAGGCTCTTTTGGTCTAGGCGTCCTCGCACTCGTCCCGTACTCGATGTCTTTTACGCCGGGAGGCGCAATCGGTTCGTTCTATCGATTACGGCTTTCTCGGCGTAAGCGAAGGCTCCAGCCTTTGCCTGCGTGGCGCGCCATGGCCAGGCAAAGGCTGGAGCCTTCGCTTACGCTTATGGCCTCGAACTCGATTTTTGATTGTTATTGGCCAAAAGCGCTAACCCGCAAAAATCACACGAAAGCCGAAGAGACGAGCTCATTGCGGGTTAGAAAGCTCTTAAGCAGACGCTGCGCGTCTGCTTAAGAGCCCGTTTAAAATAAAGGAATCGAAAACAAACTGTTTCTAAACTCTCGTCTCCAAAGCAGCGGAATTTTCCGGCGTAGCCGGTGAGTTCCGCTGCCACAGCCTGCATCGGTCACAAATCTCTAAAGATTTGTGACCGATGCAGGCTAGAGAGAAGAGTTTGAAACAGTTTGTCTTATTGAGAAAGCTCCAACATGGAAACGCCACTCTTCGTCTTCGCACATGGCGCCGGTGCGTCTTCTTCGCATCCGTGGATGCAACGCTGGATCAGGAGGCTGGCAACAATCGGAACTGTTGCCCCTTTCGACTACGCATATATCAAAAACTTGAGCAAACGTCCCGACCCGCTGCCGAAACTC
>DASZGG010000213.1:0-6472 GCA_035939025.1 Chthoniobacterales bacterium
TGGAAACTTTTCAAAAGTCGCGTTAATACCAAACCCATGTCTCGGATCCTTATTACGTTTTTCGCGAGCTTATTGATTGCTACCGGGGCGATGGCGCAAGCCCAGGATAAGGGTGAGCACATTGTAGTCACTGGAGGCCCCTCCCTGATGGAGTGGGAAAAGTATAAGCTTCAGCCGCACGATAACTGGTGGATGAATTTTGTGCGTGCGAGCCGGTTGCGGATCGAGCAACTGCGGCAGCAATACGGGCCATCAGCACAGATTACCTGGTTGGTTTACCAGCGCGGCTACGAGCGCCGTCAGTCGCAGGAACATGAGAGTCTTTTTAGCATCATCCAGTCGGTTCGGGACAAATACGGACTGAATCTGATTTATTTCAACAGTGCCGATCAGCTCTGCCACTACCTTAATTACGGAGCAAATCGCGGCTCCAACAAGATCGCATCGTTCGATTACTTCGGACATTCTAACCGGGCATGTTTCATGATCGATTACAGCAATGAAGTAGCGAGTGGCTCGAAGGTCTGGCTTCACGAAGACGAGCTGAAAGACAAATTGCATCATGGAATTTTTGCCAGGAATGCTCACGTGCAGAGCTGGGGATGTTACACCGCTGAGAGCATGTCGAAAATGTGGTACCAAGCAACGGGCGCAAAGATGATCGGAGCAGTGGGCAAGACCCAGTACATGACCAACGAGTTACCCATGCTCGTATCAGCAACAGGAAGATGGAGCACGGGATTTTAGTGGACAGCGGGGACAGCGGGTTCAGCGGGTTCAGCGGTTCAAGGAGCCCGAGCCCGCCTTACCCCGCTGACCCCGCTGTTACCTGTTACCTGCAATGACCCTGTCTGAACTCCAACGTATCTACACCGCTCCTTTCTTCGACTTGATTGAGCGTGCTCGCGCGACGTTTTCGTCCCATTGGAACAAGCGGGAAGTTCAGCTCTGCACTTTGCTGAGCATTAAAACAGGCGGATGCAGTGAGGATTGTGCTTATTGCGCTCAAAGCGCACGCTATCAAACCGGTGTCCAACCTGAGCGGCTGATGAATCCAGCACAGGTCCTGGAGGTGGCTCGGCGTGCGCGAGAAAGCGGTTCGAGCCGATTCTGTATGGGTGCAGCTTGGAAAGGGGTACGCGACGGTGAACCCAAATTTGAGCAGGTCCTCGAGATCGTGCGCGCCGTGAGTCAACTCGGGATGGAAGTCTGTGTTACGCTGGGACACCTAACCTCAATTGAAGCAAAGAAACTGAAAGAAGCGGGTGTCACCGCTTACAACCACAACATCGACACATCGGAGGATTTTTATCCGGAAATCGTGTCTACCCACAGCTTCGCGGATCGCCTCAACACGATCCAGGCTGTTCAACAGGCAAATATTTCGGTCTGTTGCGGCGGAATTATCGGGATGGGGGAAACAGAACTTGACCGGCTAAAAATGCTCGAGGTTCTGACAAACTTCGATCCGCCGCCGGAGAGTGTGCCAATCAATTGCTTGATGCCAATGCCGGGTACACCTCTCGAAAACCAGCCGCCGGTCGACATCTTCGAGTTGGTTCGTTTGATCGCGACGACTCGTATTGCACTAGCTAAAGCGAAAGTCCGATTGTCCGCCGGGCGTACGCGGCTTTCCAGGGAAGCCCAGGCCTTGTGTTTGTTCGCGGGCGCTAACTCGATCTTTTACGGGAACAAGCTTCTCACTGCGAAAAATCCAGGGGTCGATGAGGACCGGGAATTGATGAAGGCACTGAATCTTGATCCGCAAGCCCCAGGTGCATGAAATTTTTAATCGCTATTCGACTTGCGCGATTCTGAACTCAGGGCAGTGTCCGATTCGAAAGGCAACTACTCTGTATGACTCAGGACGAATTTGATGACTTGATTCAGGAGATTCGTGAAGAAGATCCTGAGCAGCTGGATTCGGAGTTTTTTGTTCGAGATAAGGCATTGAAAGAGGACAAACTGGCCAAGCTCGAGCAAAAGGCGCGATTCACATTGCCCGAGGAATATCGAAATTTCCTCAAACGTTTCGGGGCCGGTGATATAGGTACGATTACCGTGCTTTCTCCGGATCCGGAAAGCGACTTTTCGCTTTGGAAGGGCCAGGAACCCTTCGAAAAAGTCAGTTGGGTTCCCGTCGTCGACGACGGGAAGAGCAACTATTACGGTTTCGTCGTCGAGAGCGGCGTTTGTTCGCGCGAGGTCTGGTTTGCCGACCAGGACCTTGGGTACGAGCTTTCCGGAACTGATTACGATGACTTTTACGAACTCATCGCTGCCGAAGCGTTTGGCGTCGACATCTGAACAGCCCGAGTTCCCGAGCGAATCTTTAGTCTCGGGACTCCGTCAACGCGCCACATGAGGCAGCAAAGGTTACTTGGACAGAAGAAAACCAAGAGGATTGAACAAAAGGTAGCAAAGGAAGCAAAGGGACGGAGTCGGAGGGGGTTTAATGTATGGGCTTTGTTTGTGATCTGAGAAGCCCGGTTTGGCCTTGCAGATTCGAAAAACCACGAATGGATGCGCGTGGAATCGGAGTCAAAAAGGGATTTATTTGTGTCAATTCGTGGGCATTGCGTTTGAAGTTGCGGCGATTTGGCCTGGGGCCGCGATGGAAGCAAGTCGGCTGATACCAATCCGCAGAACGTCCCTGACAAATGATCTTCCACAAAACCGAAACCCTAATCCGTCTTTGCTTCCTTTGCTGCCTTCTGTTCAAATTCTCTTCTGTTCAATGCGAGTGGCGGGGTATGGCTGCCCCGCTTTTGCCGACCAGGAAATCGAAATCGACTCCCTGATCAGCCTGGAGCACATGATCGAAAAACAATCTGTACCACCCGCGCGCAGGAGCCTCGGGCGCTTTCCAATCCACCTTTCGCCGGGCAAGCTCTTCATCCGATACTTCCAGATGCAATCTCCGTTCCGGGACGTTGAGTTCAATAATGTCTCCACTCTTAACGAAGGCCAACGGCCCTCCCGCTGCTGCCTCCGGAGAGACGTGCAGCACAACCGTCCCAAACGCCGTGCCGCTCATCCGGCCGTCGGATACGCGCACCATGTCAGTGATGCCTTTCCGCAACAATTTTGGCGGTAACGGCAAATTACCCACTTCCGCAAAGCCAGGGTATCCTTTCGGTCCGGCCCCTTTGAGAACCATGATGCAGGTTTCATCGATATCGAGATTTTCGTCGTCAATCGTTTCATGAAATTCCTCGATATTCTCAAACACCACCGCGCGTCCGCGATGCGTGAGCAAGTCAGGCGTGGCTGCCGAAGGTTTGATGACGGCGCCGTTCGGCGCCAGGTTCCCGCGCAGAACCACGATTCCTGACAACGGCTTGAACGGTTTCGCGAATGAGTATATCACCTGGCGGTTGTAACACTCAGCATCCTTCACATTCTCCCAGATGGTCTTCCCGTTGACCGTCAGAGCATCCTTATGCAACTCACCGGCTTCACCCAGTTCGCGCAAAACCACCGGAAGACCGCCCGCATAGTAAAAGTCTTCCATCAAGAATTCTCCGGAAGGCTGCAGATTCAGCAAACAGGGCAAGTCCGCGCCGAGTTCGATGTCGTCCAGTTTCAAGTCTACCCCGACTCGACCAGCCAGGGCAATCAGATGGATAATCGCGTTGGTTGACCCACCGATTGCAGCGTTCGCCCGGATGGCATTCTCGAAAGCGGACCGGGTGAGAATCTTATCCATCGTCAGATTTTCGAACACCATCTCGACGATTCGCCGTCCGGCCATGTGCGCCAATACTTGACGGCGAGCGTCCACAGCGGGAATTGCCGCATTGTGGGGTAGCCCCATACCGAGCGCTTCGACCATCGATGCCATCGTGGAAGCCGTCCCCATCGTCATGCAATGTCCTCGTGAACGATTCATGCAAGACTCCGCCTCGAGGAAGTCTTTCATGCTCATCTTTCCTGCCCGCAAAGCGTCCGACATTTGCCAGACGCCGGTTCCCGAACCGATTCTCTGACCTTTAAAACAGCCGTTCAGCATCGGGCCTCCAGAAACGACCAGACTTGGCAGGTTGCAACTGGCCGCGCCCATCATGAGTGAGGGCGTCGTCTTGTCGCAACCGCACAGAAGAACAACCCCGTCGATCGGGTTGCCGCGAATTGACTCCTCCACATCCATGGAGGCAAGGTTGCGAAAGAGCATCGCTGTCGGACGCAAATTGGATTCCCCCAACGACATCACGGGGAATTCGACGGGGAACCCCCCCAATTCGTAGACGCCCTTTTTCACGTATTCGGCCAGTTCCCGAAAATGGGCGTTGCAGGGAGTTAGCTCGGACCAGGTATTGCAAATTCCGATCACCGGACGACCGTCCAACAAATGATTGGGTAGGCCCTGGTTCTTCATCCAGGAGCGGTGAATAAACGTGCTCCGGTCGGTTGGACCGAACCAGGCGTGGCTTCTAAACGTGACGGGGGCTTTCTTGTCCATAGCGTTGCGATTACTCTAAGCCTTTGGCCACAAAAAAGCACCAACACAGCCTGCATCGGTCACAAATCTCTAAAGATTTGTGACCGATGCAGGCTAGTAGAGTCATTTGGCTCCGTGTCGCGAGGGTCCGCTTGCGCTGTACCGTTCTACAAATGTCGGATTTACGGTATAGATTTTCGGGGAAACCGAAGCTCCGGTCCACTGTGTGATCAGGCATTGGAACCCCAATTGCCCGACGGCCGTGAAGTCCTGCTTGACAGTGGAAAGAGGTGGCCTGAAAAATGCCGCTTCAGGGATGTCATCAAAGCCCACTACGGAAACATCTGCCGGCACCCGGATGCCACTCTCTTCAAAGGCTCGAATCGCACCCAGCGCCATCTGATCATTGGCTACTACCAGCGCGGTAAATTCTTTGCGGTGATTCTTTATCAAGTCCAGGGTCGCTTCAAAACCTGATACGGATGTCCAGTCGCCTTCTGCGAATGGGCCGGGGGACAAACGGGCAGCTTTCAGTGCGTCCAACCAACCTTGGTACCGCAGACGCGCTGCGCGCCACAAAAGCGGAGCGCGAAGATAAGCAATCTCGCGATGCCCGAGATTGATAAGATAATTGGTTGCCATGCTGGAGGCACGATCTTGGTGAACGAGCACGGAGGGCGCAACAAATCCAAAATCCGAATCCAAAGCAACAAACGGAAAATCTCGACACAGCTCTTGCAGGATGCGGAGGTCAATTTCCAAAGGTAGATGCATCAGAATACCGGCCACTTGATAAGCGCACAGTTTATTCACGGCGCGGCGGATTTCCTCGACGTTAACCTGTTTAAGGCCGGCAAACATTACGCTGTAGCCGGCTGCTTTTGCCGCTTCTTCCACATTAATCATTATCTGCGAAGGACCATAAAGACTGGTGCCAAAGGTCACTAGTCCCACGACAGTCGAGCGACGACTCACGAGATGTCGGGCGGCCATGTTTGGCCGGTAACCGAGGTCATTCACCGCTTTCAGGATCCGAAGTCTCGTTGCATTTGCGACGTCTGGGGCACCGTTGATGACCCGAGAAACGGTCTGATAGGAGACGCCGCAGCGGGCGGCTACATCATTCAGGGTGATGGCTCTTTGCTGCTCAACTCTTGGAGACTTCATTAGGATGGAATGCGAACAGAATTGCGATATTCTTCTTGACAGTCAAGTTATAGCGTCACAATGTCGTGAACGTTCACAATGCCGGTGTGTCGGCAAACCAATTTGGGGCGCTACCGGGTGGAGTTGGCATACCGTTACGTGAGTTGTTAGCCTAGATAACCCCCAGTTACTGAGTCACGCTAAATGAAGACAATCGCCAGTTAGTTAGTCAGCCAGTCTTTGACCGGCAACTCACTGATCAGCGATTCCAGTTCTCCCAAACAGTAAGCCAAAGTCACTCGCGAATGATTGGTGATGAATGTCACGCTGTGAGAATTGGTTTGGCTTTTCCTATGTCTCAAGAATGACGAACACCATGAAAAATTATTGCTCAATCCGTACGATTTGCAGCGCGATCAGCGTTATATCGTTAATGTTTATCGGTCTGGCGAAAGCCGCAGATGAAATTAAGATCGGGTTTGTCGTGAAACAACCTGAGGAACCCTGGTTCCAGGATGAATGGAAATTCGCCGAGCAGGCGGCGAAAGAAAAAGGGTTTACGGTAGTCAAGATCGGCGCGGTGAACGGGGAAAAAGTTGCAACCGCTATTGACAGCCTGGGCGCACAAAAGGCTCAAGGCTTCATCATTTGTACGCCCGACGTCAAGCTTGGTCAGGGCATCGTCGCGAAGGCGAAACAATACAATCTTAAATTGATGACGGTGGATGACCGGCTGGTGGATGGCAAAAACAATCCGATTGAGGACGTGCCCCACATGGGCATTTCCGCCTACGAGATCGGCAAGCAGGTCGGCAAGGCGCTTGCTGATGAGATGAAGAAGCGCAATTGGAACATGGCGGAGGTCGGTGCGATTCGCGTTACTTA
>DASZGG010000214.1:0-10321 GCA_035939025.1 Chthoniobacterales bacterium
GAAAATCTGCGACGACCGCATCGCTATTCTCGTGCACATCCTGGCTCCCAATCACCGCCCGATCCAAATCACTCAGGACCTGGCAAATTTCTGGAAAGAAGCCTATCCAAAGGTCAAACAGGAATTGCAGCGCAAGTACCCTAAGCACGAGTGGCGATGAAGCAGTGGCTGGTGGCTAGACCAGTGGCGAGTCGGTGACCAGGCTCCATGGGTCGCGCGAAGGTTGAATATGACCCAGGCTCCAGCTTTGACGTTGGGAACCAAGTGTGACCTTCCGGTCTAGCCACTAGCCACTAGCCACCAGCCACTACTTCGAATTCTCCCTCCACGCCTTGCCGGCCTGGTAGCTCAGCAGGCGGCGCTGATAAAATGGCACATCCTGCTCCGAACCCAGGAGGATCGCTTTTTCCTCCCACTTTTGTGCTGAATTGAAGTCGCCTGCTTCTGCATATCCGGCCGCTAAAACATCGAGCACGGTGTCATCTTTCCAAAGGGTGAGTTTTGCCGCTTCGGTCGCCAGCGCAATCGCGTAGCCTCCATTTCGAATCTGCGCATCCGCCGAAGTGGCGTAAAGCCACGCGGCGCCGGCTCGACAGATCGGATCGGTTTTCGACAGTTTGATCGCGTTCTGGAAATCGGCCATTGCTTCGGCCTTGCGACCGAGGCGACTCAACGCGTTTGCTCTTAAGGTATAGAGCTGTGCCAAATTCAACCTATTCGCGTCGCCACCGTTGTTCTGAATCGCCGCGTCCACCGCCTCGATCGTGTCCTTCGGCCTGTTCAAATTTGACGCAGCCGCCGCACGAGCCGCTTGCAGCCACCATCTTTCCGGGTGCTCTTTACCCGCTTTGGTTGCAGCTTTGAACGCCTCTTTCCACATCCCGTTTTCAACCATCACGCCAATCTCGCTCGCCTCAGCCTTTTCTTCCGGCGTGAACTTATGACCGGGTGGAAAAATCTCTTGGGGAACCTGTTCGACAGTTGGCCCTTGAGACTTATTTGCACGATGATGCTTTGCGTAATGATGCTTCGAGCTCGCATGCTTGCTCGAGCTGGTATGCTTGCTTGCGTTCTTATGCTTAAGTCTGCTGGACGCCTCTGCGGAAGCGGGGTTCGCTGCGATATAGGATAAGAAAAGGATTGCAGTGAAAATCTTCGCCTTACGCATCGACAACCGTTCAGTTGAGCTGAAATATATCAGCCAGTGTTGTCCCGGTCTCAAGAGAAACCCAACGATGAATTTGATTGGCGCGGGTTTGCTCTCGTACGACCCAGCAAAATCGAGGTTTCGCCCCGGACCCTCAAACGCTAAATTTGACTCGATGAAAGCGCAGGATTTATTCGAGGATATCTCGATCGGAGACAGGTTCCGCGGAGCCGTCGTGGGCCAGTTCGTGGGCGATGCGGCAGCCCTGGGCACTCATTGGATCTACAATCTTACCGAACTCCAACAGCTCTACCCGAGTGGCGTCAGCGGATTTGAAGCACCGAAAGAGGGCCACTACCATTTTGGGAAAAAGCCGGGAGACCAAACCCATTATGGTGACGGTGCTCTAGTATTTCTAGAATCACTTGCAAAAGAGGGAAGGTTCGATGCAAAGACGTTTGGGCGCAGCTTTGTCCAAAACTTCACGCCTGGCGTTTATTCCGGCTACATCGACAAAGCCACCCGGGGTACACTGGAAAATTACCAGGCATTCGCTGAATCCCATGCCGTAGAGAGCTTCGACTTCCAACAGGGAGCTGACGATGACCAACTGGCTGCGGCCTCACGCCTGGCGAGCTTGGTCGTGCGGTATTGGAACGACCCAAACCTCTTAATTGTGGTCGAACAAGCCACCCGAGTCTGTCAGAATAATCCGCGCGCGATCGCCTACATGAAGTTTCACGCTCTGCTCCTGTCGGAGTTGTTTTCCGGACGTGATGTTCATACCGCGCTTCATCGTGCGGAAGAGCAAATCGTTTCCGCAGAACCAGAGCTTGGCCAGGAAATCAGACGCAAAACTCGGCAAGCAATGGAAGAGACGCTGCACGAAGTCGGCCAGGCGACTTTAACGTTCGGACAATCCTGCCCATTGATCAGTAGTTTTCCAGCGTCGATTCACGCTTTGCTCAAGCATCCGGATGACTTCGAGAGCTGTATTCTCGCCACTCTCCGGGCTGGCGGCGACAACGCCGGACGGGCTTCAATGCTCGGAGCATGGTTAGGGGCACATCTTGGGATTAATAACATCCCAAAAACCTGGAAAACCCGATTGAGCCACGGAGACCGGATTTTCAAAGCAATCGAAAAGATCCTGTAGCCAGGATGTTTTGAGTTTTAAGTTTTGGGTTTTGAGTTTGGAGTTTTGCGTTGTCTTTAGAAACTGCGGAAACCAGGAGCCTCCAGGTTGCCGGAACCAGGCTTCGTCCCGAACGACCCAAAACCCAAAACCCAAAACTCAAAACGCAAAACTTGAAACTCTACCTCCCGTAGCGTCCGAAGGAATATCCTCTGCTTGTTCGAAATCCTTTAACCGGTCGAACAGGCCCTTTCGCCTCCTCAAAAAGAGCAGTGTAAACGTATTTGAACCCGTCTAACTTTTGTCGCGGAATCTTCTGACCGAGAAATCTTTCGATGTCCAACATCGCTTTCAACTCTTCGGCGATCACCAAGGTGAACGCATCTCCCACCTGTTCGGCCCGTCCTGTGCGCCCAATCCGGTGGACGTAGTCTTCCGGATGCAGCGGGATATCATAATTTATCACGTGCGTGACGCCCGCCACATCAAGCCCGCGAGCCGCTATATCCGTTGCTACCAGCACTTCGTATTTACCGGACTTGAATCCGTCTAGTGCTGTGATCCGATCTTTCTGGCTCCGGTCCGAATGAAACACCGTGACCGAGTGGTTCAATCTCTTTAACCGGTCCGAGATATTGTCCGCAGCATGCTTCGTTCGCGTGAAAACGATGACGCTTTCATAGTGTGTCTCCTCGAGCAACGAGACCAGCAAATCAAACTTTTGCGCGGACGCAACCGGGTAAAATGCATGCGTAACGGTCTCCGCTACTGAACGGCGCTCCCCGATATCCACAATCTCAGGATCTCTTAGAACCCAGGAGCACAAGCTCTCAATCTCTGGCGGAATCGTCGCAGAGAATAGAAGCGTCTGACGAGACGCCGGGCACAGTTGCACGATGCGACGGACGTCCGGCAAAAATCCCATGTCCACCATTCGGTCAACCTCATCGAGAATGAGGATCTCAATTGAATCGAGTTTGAGCAGGCCCTGCTGGTGCAGATCCAAAAGACGACCCGGCGTTGCCACGATCACATCAATGCCATAGTCCAAAAGTTTTTTCTGGAGATCATACCCGACCCCGCCGTAAAACACGCCAATTTCGATTTCCGTAAAGCGCGCGTAATACTGAAAAGCAGTCTCCACCTGTATTGCCAGCTCTCGGGTCGGCTCAAGCACCAGGCACCTTGGCGCTCCTCGCTTCCCAAGGAGCGTCAAAACCGGAAGGGCAAACGCCGCGGTTTTTCCCGTCCCGGTCTGAGCAGACCCAACGACATCTTTCCCCTGCAAAATCAACGGGATACACCTCTCCTGGATCGGCGTCGGCTCGGTAAAGCCTAGTGACTGCACGCCGTGCACCACAGATTCTTGCACCCCAAGGTCCTGAAAACTCATTACGCCCTGGAATTAAGGGGCATTCCATAAAATAAGCAAATCCCTTCGAAAGTAAGCGAAAGCTCCAGCTTTTGCCTGAGACCGTCAATCGAAAGCTCCAGCTTTTGCCTGGGAACCCGTCAATCGAAAGCTCCAGCCTTTGCTTTCACCCGTTTTCTTGCTTCTCCAAAGTAAGCAAGCGCTCGAGGCTTCGACTGACGTCCGAAGGCAAAGGCTGGAGCCTTCGCTTACAACTCCGCTTTTGAGTTTCAAACGCTTTCGGTTTAATTCCATCCCCGTGAACCACCGGATCCTTTTCATTTGCACCGGGAATTTTTACCGAAGCCGGTTTGCCGAAGCCGTGTTTAATCACCGTGCTGAACAGCAGCAGCTCCCGTGGGCGGCTTTTTCTCGCGGATTGGCCATACACTTTGCCGAAGGATATCTATCACCCTTCGCTGCCGAGGCGCTTCTAACCCGTCAAATCGACCTTCGCCACACCGGCCGGGAGCGAGTCCAGCTATCTGAAGACGATCTGCTGAAAGCGGATCGCCGGATCGCCATGGATCGCACAGAGCATTTTCCCATGATGCAAAATCAATTCTCGGCGTGGGCCGACAAGATCGAATACTGGGATGTCCCTGACCTCCCTTATCGTTCTTTCCAGGACGCTTTGCCCGAAATCGAACATAAAATAATCCAACTCCTGCAAGAGGTCGCACCATGAGCTGCATCATGTCAGTCGAGCTCCCGGGCATTCGAAAGGTGCGCAGTGGAAAAGTTCGTGAAATTTTCGATATAGGAGACGTTTTTCTGATCGTGGCCACAGATCGGATCTCGGCGTTTGACTGCATTCTTCCTGACCCTATCCCTGGTAAGGGCACATTCCTTACTCAGCTATCTGCGTTCTGGTTTCAAAAATTCCACCAGGTGCCGAGTCATTTTATAACGGCTGATTTCGCGGAATTTCCAGAGACTCTGCAGCCCTACTCTGAATTACTCCGCGGCCGATCGATGCTGGTCAGGAAGGCCGAACCTCTACCCGTCGAATGTGTTGTTCGAGGCTACCTCGCTGGATCGGGCTGGAACGAATACCAACAGTTCGGCAGTGTGTGCGGCATCGAGCTGCCACCGGGCTTGGAACAAGCCGCCCAACTGCCTAAACCGACATTCACACCGGCGACCAAGGCACCCTCCGGACATGACGAGAACATAACTTGGGAAAAATGTTCCGAAATACTTGGCGTTGAGAGAGCCAACATCGTCCGGGACCTCAGTCTGGCCATGTATAGCGACGGCAGTGTGCATGCCGGAGAACGCGGAATTATCGTTGCGGACACCAAGTTTGAATTTGGCCTTCACAACGACACTTTAATCTTAATTGACGAGTGTTTGACGCCGGACTCCTCACGCTTCTGGCCGGCTGATTGTTACGAGGTCGGGACCAGCCCACTCAGTTACGACAAACAATTCGTTCGCGACTATCTCGAAACTCTTCACTGGAATAAAACTCCGCCGGCGCCCAACCTCCCGCCGGAAATAATTGAAAAGACCAGCCAAAAATATCGAGAAGCATTCGAGCGTCTCACAGGCTAGTGGCTGGTGGCTAGTGCTAGTGCTAGTGGCTAGAATGAATTCTGACTCGCCGCGGGCATCCATTTTATCGAAACCTGCAATCTCAAGAAAGCGTGTGGCAACAATTCTTAGACTGCGCCGCTCTTCTAGCCACTAGCCACTAGCACTAGCCACTCGTCATATGTGTAGGCAACGCTGCGGCCCCGAGCGCTGCAGCATCGTCAGTCACAGACGCCTTGAGCAATCTCGGCGTGTGAAGCCGGCCTTGCATCTGTCTTGCCGGCAAACTCCTTTGACACCGGTCAATCAAATATTCCACCAACGGTGATGGCAACCTGCCCCCAAATACGAAAGCTTCAGGATCGAGTAACATCTCGATGCGGACCAGAGCGTCCACCAAATAGTCGCCGGAATCATCCAACCACTCCATCAACCGTCGATCCCGAGCCTCGAACAGCCTTATCAAGGTTAGCGAATCGAAGCCCTTATTTCCTCTTTCGCCCAGCCAATCGTAAAGCGCCGCCATCGAAACGTATCGCTCCAGGCAACCACTGTTCCCACAACCGCAGCTTCTAGCGTTCCGCCCACTCACAACGGCTATATGACCCACCTCTCCGGCGTTTCCGCTGAAGCCCCGATGCGGTTGACCTCGGAGAATGATTCCGCCACCTAGGCCAACTCCGAAAAAAAAGTAGAAAAAACTCTCAAGCGATCTGCCAATGCCATACCAACTCTCGCCTACTGCCGCCGCTGTCGCATCGTTGTCCACGAATACGGGCAATCCAGTAGCGCTCATCAGGAAATGTTGGACGTCGACAGCTTCCCACCCGGGAAAATTGGGGGCATGGATCACTTGGCCTTTTTTGAAATCAATCGGACCCGGCAGCGCCACGCCGACACCGCAGATCTGGGTTGCATTCCGTTGAGCGTGCTCCTGGAGTTGGCGGATATGATCGAGTGCAATTTCCAACGCTTCCTTCGGCCTGGGAAGATACCATTCCCGACAGAGCTGCTTGAGGACTTGCCCACGCAACTGTGCCAGAACGAGGGTTAAGTGATCCCGGTCTACATGTACACCAATTGAGCATGCAGCGTCTGGTTTGATGTCGAACAACAAAGGAGGTTGGCCACGAAGCGTGGTAAGCCGACCTTTGGCCTCCAGCAATCCATCGGCTTTTAGCTGTTCGACGATGTTGGACACCGTCTGATTGGTAAGAGATGTCTGTCGGGCGATTTCAGCTCGAGAAATAGGACCGAGCAAACGGATCGTTTCGAATACAACACGCTGATTCAACAGATGAGCGTGTTCGATGTTCGTTCCACTTCGGGTAGCCGGCTTCTGTAAAGGCTTGGCGTTCACCGCTTGACAAGGATCGCCCTAAAAAATAAAACAAAATGAATTAAGTAGTCAAGCGGACCGCGATCATGCCCATCCATCGTGATCCTACCCACCAAACCCTGGCCCGCTTAGGCGTCCGACTGGCCGAACTGGCCGCCTGGCGCGACCGTGAGGTTTTTTCAATGGCCGAAGCAAAATTTCGGACCGTCTCTGAAGAAAACTGGCGAACCGTCCGAACGGGAGATTTATGGCCGGCGAAATCTCACCCGGTCCTGTTTCAATTTCAGTGTTCCATCCCGGAATCCTGGGCTGGGAATCAGGTCTACGCTCGATTTGACGTTGACGGCGAAGCTCTTCTTTTCGCGAACGGAAAACCGATTGGCGGCTTGAACACGTTCCACCTGGAGCATCTGCTCACCGGGTGCGCCGTCGCCGGCGAGACGTTCACGCTCGATCTGGAGGCCGTTCCTCATGGTCTATTCGGAACGCCCGCCGGTCAGCCGCGTTTGAATCTGGCCGCGCTCGTCTTGCCCGATGAAGCCCTTAGGAGCTTGCTGGAAGACCTCGCTGCAACCTTTGACGCTGCCAAATATCTCGCCTCCACCGGTCGCGAAGAAATAACGCGTCGGCTGACCGATGCGCTGGATCGCGCTTTTGCCGGGATAATCTTGCCCCGCGGGGATACGCGCTCTTACCTGGCGCGAATCGCCGCGACTTCAAAGAGCCGTTCCTTAGAGGACTTCTACGCGAACGCGGAAAGCCTTGATTCAATTTGGGAGGAATGGCAATTCACGACGCCACCGGCACCGCTCGATGATGCGAGCAGGCGGAGCCTGGAGGTAGTACAAACGGCGTTCCGAGCGAATCTTGAATCCATTGGCCAAACTTATCCCGCTAGCGGATCCCTTTGGCTCACGGGACACGCCCATATCGATCTCGCCTGGCTCTGGCCACTGGAAGAAACCCGGAGGAAGGCCCGTCGAACCTTTCATACGGTCAATGCGCTAATGGAGCGCTACCCGCAATTTCGTTTCAATCAATCCAGCGCACAGCTTTACGCGTGGATTGAACAGGATGATCCGGAGCTGTTCGAACAGATCCGTACCCGTGTGCGCGAGGGTCGATGGGAGATTATCGGGGGAATGTGGGTGGAACCGGATGGCAATCTGCCCGGGGGCGAGTCTTGGGTCCGCCAAATCCTGCTGGGCCAGCGTTATTTCCAATCGCGGTTTGGCAAACGCCCGCGAGTTGCCTGGATCCCGGACTCGTTTGGGTTCACGGGGAACTTACCGCAACTTTTGCTGTCAGGAGGACTCCAATATTTTTTCACGCACAAAATGACGTGGAACGAGCGGAATCTCTTCCCCTACGACCTTTATTGGTGGGAGGGCCTAGACGGCAGCCGGGTCTTAGCCCACAGCTTTCTTAATCCAGGTGGCGGTTACAACGGTCGCGTGGCTGCTTTCGATCTGGGCGAAACCTGGCGCAATTTTAAAGGGAAAGACCGGCAAACGCATACGCTCCTTGCGATCGGCCATGGCGATGGCGGCGGCGGTCCGAGCGCAGAGATGCTTGATCGGTTCGAGCGCTTTCGGAATTTCCCAGGAATGCCGCACCTTCTGATGGGCCAGGTCGAACAGTTTTACGAACAGATCAAGGGTAATGATCTGCCAATCTGGGTTGGCGAAAAATATTTAGAGTATCATCGCGGCACCTACACGACTCAGAGCCAGATAAAATCACTCCATCGCAGGTTGGAAAATGCTCTGGTTGAAGGCGAAACAGCAGCGATACTCGCGAGCAAACAAGGCAGCCACACTTACCCGGCAATGGAATTTGCGCGGCTGTGGCAGATACTTCTCTTAAACGAGTTTCACGATATCCTTCCCGGCTCCAGCATCAATTCCGTTTACGAAACAGCAAAAAGAGATCTTGGTCTGGCGTTGGAAACCGCTCGGGCAGTCAGGGACAATGCACTCGGCCGGTTGTCGTCTTCTGGCCAATCGTCCGCGGGTTCCGGTATCGCTATCTGGAATCTGCAACTCCACGATCGGCCATTACGAGCGGAGATCAGAAATTTTCCGAGCGATCCGCAGCGATTGGCGACCGATTCCGGCCAAGAGGTCCTCTCTCAAGTTAGTTCTGAGAACACCTTGCTGGTAGCCGCCCCGGAAATTCGCGTACCGGGATTGGGGTCCATCACGATCCGGCGCATGAATGGCAAATCCGAGCGCATCGTAAGCGAAGGCTCCAGCCTTTGCTCTCCGGTTAATCATCGAATGTTGCACGGAACGTCTTCAGAATTGGAGAACGAACATATTAGGGCTGTATTCAATATCGACGGTACGATTGCCGCGCTTCATGACAAGCAGCATGGCCGTCAGGTTTTGGCGGACAGGGGAAATCAACTTTGGATTTACACTGACATTCCTCGCCAGTTTGAAGCCTGGGATATCGATGAGTCCTATAAGCGTGAAGGCGCTGAGCTTACTGCGATTTCACCTCCGGCCCTTATTGAATCGGGGCCGGTAAGAGCGACGATACAGGTGATACGACGCCTCAACGAGATCGAGATCGTCCAGGAATACCGATTGTATTATGGCGAACGGGTTATTGAGGTTCGCACAAAAGTTCAGTGGCATGGCCGCCGGCATCTTCTCCGCGCAATCTTCCCGCTGCATATTCGAACTCACGAAGGTTGGACCGAAACGGCCTTCGGCGCAGTCCCGAGGCCAACTCACCGGAATACGCCTTGGGATCAGGCACGGTTTGAAGTTCCCGGTCACCGCTGGGTAGACCTCAGTGAGCCGAACTATGGCGTTACCCTGATCACCGACAGCAAATACGGTTATAGCATCGAAGGAAATGTGATCGGATTGAGCCTGCTCCGTGCACCCATTTACCCCGATCCGTTCGCGGACGAAGGCTCTCACGAGTTTGGCTACGCGTTGTATCCGCACGCAGGCGATTGGAGAGCCTCCACTGTGCGCGCTGCTCAAAATTTTAACTCTCCTCTCACCGGCATTTTCGACGGTTCGTCGGACTCCTCACAGTTCGTCACGCCCATCCGATTGACGGGCGATCGGCTCGAGCTGTCGGCACTGAAGAAAGCCGAGGACTCCGACGCGACGATCCTCCGAGTATACGAGCCTCATGGAGATCGTGGCCAAGCCGTCATCGAGAGCTCGACACCCCTCCGGGAAGCGTTTCTGGTCAACATCTTGGAGGAGCCGATTAAGCCGCTGCAGATCGACGAAAAGCGGCGAGTGCCCCTGGCGTTTACGCCCTTCCAGGTTCTAACGGTAAAGCTGGTCCAGTAAAACCTGCATAGCTGTGTAAGCGAAGGCTCCAGCCTTTGCCTCTCTCTCCCCCGCGTAAGCGAAGGCTCCAGCCTTTGCCTCTCTCTCCCCGCGTAAGCAAAGGCTCCAGCCTTTGCCCCGCTCTCTTCCCCGGGGTAAGCGAAGGCTCCAGCCTTTGCCTCTCTCTTCCCCGCGTAAGCGAAAGCTCCAGCCTTTGCCCCGCTCTCTTCCCCGCGTAAGCAAAGGCTGGAGCCTACGCTTACGCAATGAGCAAAGCGGACCCCATCAGTCGACATCAGGACATCAACAATTCCCTTCTTTCAGAGGGTCCTTTTCATGAGGCTCACGCCCAAGCGTCCAGCCCGGCGGATCGCTCGCGGGAAATGATTCTTCCAACGATTCCTCGATCTCAAGCTCCTCCGGGTCGCTTCCCGCACGTTCCTCTCCTGTTCGA
>DASZGG010000215.1:0-4339 GCA_035939025.1 Chthoniobacterales bacterium
GGGTACTTGCGCTGCAATTCCTGTTTGACCTTTGGATAGGCTTCTTTCCAGAAATTTGCCAGGTCCTGAGTGATTTGGATCGGGCGGTGATTGGGAGCCAGGATGTGCACGAGAATAGCGATGCGGTCGTCGCAGATTTTCAATGATCCGTCGAGTCCGTACAAATCTTGGATCCGTGCGGCCAGGACCGGTAACTGATTCTCAGCGTACTGCAGTTTGGCGTGTCGGCCGTTTGGCAATTCGTACTTTGCAGGAGCAAAGCGATCAACGGCCTGCTGCTGCACGGGGGAGAGCCACGATCTGACGACCGGCCAAACAGTGCGATCCTTAATCTCTTTGTAGCTGACCGCCCCATGACATATTTGTTGGATCAAATAGAGCCGTGCTTCCGCGTCAATCATCGGCAGCTTTAGTTCGGGGTACCATCGGAATAAGCAGTTGAGACGAACGATCCATTGTTCGACGTCGTGAGACCAGTTCGCCAGCGGACATCGGCCGGCGATGACCTCTTTCGCCAGCATCTCGGCCGCGACTTCGAGCGGCGGTGTATCGAGTTTCGTACTTTGCAGAAGGAGGTCTCGGAAGAGAAGGTCTTTTTTTGCCTGGACTCGCCGCGTCGCCTGGTCGAAGAAAACCTGGTCCGACTCTCGAAAATCGTTAGGGAATAGTTCGCGAAGCCACTCTTCGTGCACGCCAGTCACCTGAGAGAGAAGAACAATCAGTTCGTCGTCGCGGCCCTGGACTTCGCGGATCTCACCCGCGACGAACAGTGGACTCTTTTGCACCACGCTCTCTCGAGCCAGGACTCCGTGCCTGCCGTGAACGAGATCGCAGCGCAGTGTCCCTGCATCAATCCGCTTAGCCAAATGATCCGAAAAGCCGACCAGCATGGCTTTACCGAGTGCTTCGGCATCGAACTCGTCGACTCGTTTGTCGACGTTGAGGCCTTCGGTCTTGGCGATGTCAATGAACTGCTCGAAAACCTGAGCTACCTGCTGGGCTACGGCATAGCGAATGCCAAGGCGGCGCGCCTTATCTGCGCCGTGTCGCTGAGCGTAAAGCCAGGCGCGTATCAGAACAAAGAAATCTGACTCGACTTCTTTGCCGAGCAACAGTTCCCGATCGTGTTCCATCTGGTCGTTTTCGCTCCGCCTGAGCAAGTGCCGCTCCTGGGTAAGCGCGGCAATAAGTGCGACAGTCGGAACACAGCCGAGTTCGTCCGCGATTAAGAGCATCCGAGAGTACCGCGGATCAACCGGGAACGAAAGCATGCGATATCCGAGCGCAGTAATCTGGCCATTCTGGCGGTCCAATGCCCCGAGATCTTCCAGTAGCTCAATCGCGCGCCGTAAAAATTTCGGGTCGGGCGCCTCGATCCAACCAAAGCGTTCGAAGTCAACCACTCCAGCTGCTTTCAGATTGAGCAAAACTTCGGCGAGATCGAGTCGCTTAATCTCGGGCAGGTCCTGCGGGCGTCTGCTGATTTGATCTCGCTCCGGCCAAAGTCGGATACAGCGCCCCGGTGCGGTACGACCGGCACGGCCGGCTCGCTGGTCGGCCGATGCCCGACTGATTTTTTCAGTAATGAGCGTATTGATGCCACGATGCGGGTCATATTTTCCGATCTTCGCCAGGCCACTATCGATTACGAGCGTCACGCCGTCGATAGTCAGAGATGTTTCGGCCACGTTGGTAGAAACGACGATCTTTCGTTCTGCATAAGTTGCCACCGCAGCATCCTGCGCTCGCGGGGATAGGTCACCGTGGAGGGGTAAAACAACTCCATCGAATTTCGAACGCTTGATTTCCTCGATCGTTCGCGCGATTTCGAATGCGCCCGGCATGAATATCAAAACATCGCCACCATCTTCGCGAGCCTGAGCGAAAGCATCGGCAGCAAGTTCCCACGGCGGCTCATCGATCGTTTCGCGCTTAAGATATTCGATGTCGACGGGGAACGTGCGCCCTTGCGAGGTCAGAACGTTGCACGGTCGCAGATGGGACTCCACCAGATCGGTGTCCAGTGTGGCTGACATTACTACGATCTTCAGGTCCGGGCGAATCGAGCGTTGAATCTCGAGTGCGCGAGCCAGAGCTATATCTCCGTAAAGGTGTCGCTCATGAAATTCGTCAAAAATAAGCACACTGACACCACCCAGCCGTGGATCACCAACCATCTGCCGCAGTAAGACTCCCTCTGTCACGAACCGGATTCGGGTATTTACCGTGGAAACATTGTCGAGCCGGATCTGATAACCGACAGCCTCACCCA
Source organism: Chthoniobacterales bacterium (assembly GCA_035939025.1). Taxonomy (GTDB): domain Bacteria; phylum Verrucomicrobiota; class Verrucomicrobiia; order Chthoniobacterales; family JAFAMB01; genus JAFAMB01. Next base: position 2,273 of record DASZGG010000215.1, read on the forward strand.
GCCGGACGTTTCTTTCATAGGCTACCCGAGCCGCCAACATCCGGGTCGGTAACCGGCGTGGCTGCAAGACGATGATCTGACCTTTGCCGGCGAGGCCTTCGTCCAGGAGCATCTGAGGAACCTGAGTTGACTTCCCAGAGCCGGTCGGTGCCTGGACGATAAGCCGAGGGAGAGATCGCAAAGATTCGATGATTTTCGGCTGAAGCTCGTAGATAGGAAGATCGGACTGCACGACATGGGGACTTAAGGGCGACGACGGAAGAATTCAAGAATTCAAGAATTCAAGAAGTCAGAAATCAGGAGTCAGGAGTCAGGAGGAGTCACGAGGCGCTGACGGTTCTCTTCACTTAAAGCGTGCGATTTTTGCGGGTTAGTCGACCTCGCAACGCCGCCGATTCTTTACCGCCCGGCCCACGCGCCTCCTGAACTCCTGACTTCTCGACTTCTTGAGTACTTGAGTTCTTGCCCTGTTGAATCAATGCTAGCTTTACTGGAAGTAAGCTAAGCGATGCGAACGATCCTACGAATTTTCCAATACATTCGACGATACCCGTGGTTGGCGGTGGGAACGGTGGGTTTCGCTGTGCTGGCGACCCTGATGGTCATCGTGTTTCCCACCGTAACGCAGCGAGTGATCGATGAGGCAATCCGAGGTCATAAACCGGAGCTGATCCTGCCCCTTGCTCTGTTGACAGCGGGGGCATTTTTCGTTCAAAGCGTGTCCAACGGCATTCGGATCATTCTGAATAACACCTTCGAACAGAAAGTCGTTTTCGATCTTCGTAGCGACCTCTACAACCATCTGCAAAAATTGCCTCTGCACTGGTTTGACAACCGCGCGACCGGCGACATCATGACGCGGGTTCTGGAGGATGTAAACGCGATGGAACGTGTTCTTATCGATGGTGTTGAGCAAGGAACAGTCGCAATCCTGCAGGTGTTGATCGTGGGGATGTTGCTCTTCCTGCGCGAACCTTGGCTCGCGACTCTGGCAATGCTGCCCGTCCCGCTTTTGGTGGCCGGCGCACTGATCTACACCTTGACGGCCAAGTCGCGCTACAAATTGCAACGGCAGGCCGCGTCTGCGATGAACTCATTGCTCCACGATAATCTGTCCGGTGTTCGCCAAATCAAAGCGTACGTCCGCGAAAGACAGGAACACCTTAGATTCAATGAGATGAGCAAACGATTGAAGCAGGCAACGCTGGTGGTGATGAAGGCCTGGGCGCTCTATTCGCCGGGGATGGATTTTCTGACCTCATGCGGCTTGGTGATCGTCACCGGCTTTGGAGGAATGGCTGTTCTGCAGGGGCGCATGGCAATCGGTGAGCTGGTGGCATGCCTGATCCTGGTGCGTTTCCTCTACGAACCGATCGGAAGGCTGCACGCGTTGAACCAGATGGTTCAAAGTGGACGTGCGGCTGCAGATCGGGTATTCGAAATTCTCGATGAGCCGGCGGAAGTCGATTTTCGTGAAAGTGAACCGTTTAATCCGACTGGTCGGATTGAATACCGCGACGTATCGTTTTCTTACGTCGACGGACAAGCTGTGCTGAGACATGTAACGTTCGTAGCCGAACCGGGACAAACGATTGCGCTAGTGGGCGCGACCGGAGCGGGAAAATCGACCTTGGTCAACCTCCTGTTGCGTTTCTATGAATTGGGTCCGGACGGTGGAGATATATTAATTGATGATCGGTCAATTCGCGACCTCTCCAAGCACGCGATCCGCAACGCAACGGGCTTCGTCAGTCAGGAAACATTTCTATTTAACGGAACGATTCGTGAAAATCTGCTATTCGCAAGATCCGATGCGAGCGAGTCCGAGATTTGGAACGCTCTTCGCGCGGCGAACGCGGAGGAGTTTGTTTCGCGCTTGCCGGCGGGGTTGGATGCGAATGTGGGTGAGCGAGGGATAAGGCTGAGCGTCGGAGAAAAGCAACGGGTTTCGATCGCTCGGGCGATCTTGAAGGACCCCCCGATGCTCGTTCTTGATGAGGCTACCGCTAGCGTCGATACGGAGACCGAACGCCAGATTCAGGAGGCGCTGAACCATCTCTTGCTGGG
>DASZGG010000216.1:0-15413 GCA_035939025.1 Chthoniobacterales bacterium
GCGATATTTCTCGCGTATCCATGGCCAACTCTCTCATCCGATTCGTGGTCGAACTCGCAATGATAACCGGGATGCTCAAAAAAAACGATCGGCATGCAACTTTCCTCATGAAGGGCCTTCAGCTGACGGCGCATCGGATAATGGCTCGTCATCGCTCCGCTGATAAATACAGCGGCCTCAGGCGTTTCGTTTAGAGGAACTACGAAATCCGCCGATGCGGAGTGAGGCACCCAGATAAGGTCGGCGCCTTTCCTGACAAACGGATAGAATTCCTCAAACCGGTTTGCATAAGCGGCTAAGACCTTGTCTGCCAGGACGAATGGGACCGCACGACTAAGCCGCGCCGCGTCACTGAAAGAATGGATGTCATCGGCCCAAATACCGGTTTGGATGCCAAGCCGCCAAAGTTCCCTCGCACGCGACGTAAAGAGCTCATACTGCTCCCAAAATAGAATCACCTCCGGAATGCTTCCCAATCTATCCAGAAGAATCGTCCGCAATGAACGGCTGTCATTCGCCAATTCCCAAGCTTCTATTTGCCTCCAGCCGAAGCGGCGTTCGAGACTCTCAATAATAAAGAAAAACTCACGGCTGATATAACCTCTCAGCGCCATTTTCGGCGCCACAATCAGTTTTAGCATCGCGACAAAAAAGTTGCCTTGAGCCGTTCGTAGAGGCAGTTCGGAGCATAGGAAGCCTCCTTGTCGCGGCCGCCGCGGCGCCACATCTCGTTCCAAAGATGGATACTGTGAGTATTTTCGTCGACAAACCTCGCATTCTCGGACGAAAGCACCTCCTCCCATTCGTCATAGGCAAGCGGACAGAAAACGTGCGCGCCTTTGACCAAAGTTCGCAGCCCAAACTTTGCGATTACTCTCTCCATCAGTTGAGGCCCGTGCTCGCCCCAGACCACATCGCTCGGATCGGGACACGACCGGCATATTTCCCAGTTAAATGCCATGATCTCGCTTCCAGGAGGCGCCTTAAGCACCGCAGTCGTCGGGACTTCGTGCCCGCCAACCCGTTCGGACGCAAATACGTACGGGTCCTCGAACGCGAAAGGCTTCAAACAGACAACATCGGTATCTACCCACCATCCGCCTCTGCTCAGCAAAAGCTTATAACGAAAGAAATTCGAAAACCCAGCATGGCTGGGGTGGCTTCTGTACTGGAAGATCATCGATTCCGGTAGAATCTCGTCGGCCGGCTTTAGCACAGTTCCTTTTGGAGCGTTCTCGATCTCTTCGTAAACATAAAGATGATATTCATGACCGTTGGCAAGAAACGATGCGATCGAGAGCCGCTCCATGGCTGAGAGTTTCCGTCCGATCCAAAGGCTCTGAATGCGTTCACTCATCAGGTTAGGCGAGAAATGTAGCATAGGCTTCCAGCCTGTGTAAGCGAAGCGTCCTCGCTTTGCCCTTCGGGAAGAAGCAAAGCGAGGACGCTTCGCCAACACGAAAAAACGGCCAGTTGATCTTCGACAATCTCACATTACATGCGACACTGGGCACTACGGTTACAGGCTGGAAGCCTATGCTACTTTGCTCCTGGGCTTAGGCCGGCCAACCATCAACGCAGGCGATCCAACCGCCGGCAGAATTAACGTGCGCATCGATATGATGCATCCGGCTGGTCCGCCAATTCCCTCTGATTCCAGCCCCGATGATCGCCTCGGGCAAAGCGAGCCGTTCGCTGTAGCTCCCCCTGGTCAGGTGGGTGATCTCAAACGCCCACACCTGGTCTCCATATTGGCGCGAACAGTCTTGCGCGAAGCGCATCGGCCGGCCGTCGAAGGTGAGAACTCGGCCCGCCGGTCGGGCAATCCCGGCATCGTTCCGGATTATGGGACTCTCCGGATGCTCTTCCCACGGCCCTTCAAGTTGCGGCGCGCTGTATAAACGGAGAGACTGGTGCGTGAAGGGGGTGTCGCACGCGAACATCCACCATCTGTCTCCGGAACGAAAGATCGATGGATCGGCATGAGGTCCCTTGATCAGAGAGCGGACGACCTGCCAATCGAAGGGGAAATCCCGGCTTTTGTAAAGGCGGACTTCACCCGCACCCAGGGTCTCGGGAATCATATAGTAACTCCCTTCCCACTCGAAAACATACGGGTAGGAAAGATGGAATGATTCGCGTAGAGCGATCTTCTGATATTTCCAGGCCAGTAAATCATTACTAACAGCCAGACCGATCTCGCCCAAAAGGTTGTCTTTCCGCAACACTTCGAAAAAAAGATACCAAAGGCCTTTCCGCAAGATCATAAACGGATCCGCAACGAAAGCCGCTTCGATATCGGTGACATCACTGGCAGTCACCGCAGGATTCCTGCATCGATCACCTGATCCCAACCGCAATGGAGAACCGCCTGCTAGAATTCCGATTTCCCACACACGCAGTGCACTTTTGATCCGTTATTCTGATTGTGAAACATCAGGCTTTTTCGACGACGACGACAAGCACGAAGGACGAGTCCTCAATTTCGAAGTTTAGGTTTAAGGCACGATCTTCCCGAAGGTGGTAGCTCCCATATCGCCGTTATCGCTGACTGCCGTTACCTGAATCGTGGCAGGTTCTTTGAGATCAGTTTTTACTCTGAACGACCACTTGCCATCGGAATCAACTTCCGCTTTGCCCAGCTCAATCCCACCGTGAGAAGCATCGGCAGCGAATATTTGCAGCTGTTTGGGCAATTGCCCGGTGCCGTTTGTGGTCACGGACTGAATCGATCCGTTGACCGTCAAGTAGTTTTGCAGCAAGTGAGCCTTCTCGATAACAACCGCCTGCTTTGTGACTCTGAACAGGCCCCAGGTACCCAAGACCCCACCGGTCTGATAAGTATCGTAAAGGTAGTCACCGGGAACCTTGTCCGATCCTCCGGCACTCGCAAATAACAGGTCGAATTTCTGGTTAGGCCCAGCCTCGACGGATCCAACATGCTCCGACAATCGATTGTCTCCGATCTGCGTTCCGCCGTTCGTGTACGGCTCTTCCTGCCAGTTGTGTCCGTGCACAATAAAAACTGGCGGAGGCATAATCCCGTTGCTCGTCGTGGTACTCGGTACCACCAATCGGAATCGAGTCGGCACGCCTGCGGGAGCCACAAATACCGGTGTTTGCGGATCCGCCGGCGGGTTGTAAAGGCTGTTTGAGAACGCCTGGGAATATCCTTGAGGCGGCGCCTGCGGAAGAATCTGCGCGTTGTTGGGCAAAGCTCGAGTCGTAAAAGGCTCAGAACGGAAGTTGATCGCGCCAAAAGTGTTGGTGGCGGTTGAATTTGCAACCATATTCTGATCGATCACCACAAATTCTCTGAAGCTCGTCCCATCCGCCTTAGTTACTGTCGCCGCGGCGCGGGTCGTAATCCCTTCGACCCAGGAAGATTCTTCGGGTTCGATGACCAAGGCGCCGACCATACCAAATTGGGGCTGAATCATCTGGTCGGCGCCCACCAGGTTCGTAGCACCGAACTCGATCGGCGTCGCCTGCTCGATCTTTGTCCCGGCTCGATCGCTCACCACTTCCCCAGCGTACCAGTAGAAATCCTGGGCTTTTCCAGGGGCAACCAGTTGGCTCCGAGGGTTGAAGCCGACAATCAGCCCGTTCGCATTTACTGGATTATAGGCCACCAACTGAGGATGCAGGCCGACATTGTAGGAAGTCCTGAGAGGAACAGCAGGTAGCGTTGAGTCATTGAACGGGGTGCCATATGGCAGCGTGTTCGTCGTCTGAAATACCGGGCTCTTCGGGTCAAAGCCGTTGCGGACTGTTACTTTGATCCAGTCCCCGGCAGCGGCTCTCAGAATCAACGGTTCTATGGGCGTCCCCTCCTTCAGCTTTCCAGACCCAAGGTCTGAGGTTCGCACGAACAGCACCGCGTCCGGCGTAGAAAGCTCGTTGTTCGGGTCCCGGCCGTTAAAAACCAGTTTACCGTCCTTCAGCACAGACGCGGTGACGGCTGTCACATCGAACTCGCGCGTCGGACCGCCAGTCTGCTTCGCCTCAGAGTATCCTTGCTCGAACAGGTCGACGTTCCCTGCCGACGGCGGCTGCTCGTTGTTCGGGAGCACATGGACGCCCTCAACGTAACGTCCGTATGCGCGCATAATTCCCCAAAGGCCGTTGCTCAAGCCGACAATCCCGGAGCTCGGCGAATAAAAGTAATCGGCGAATTTGGGCAACTCCTTAACATCGCTGTGCTCGATAGTGGTTGGTGGCAGATCAAAGAGCATTTCGAAGTGCTCCGATAATCCCATGAGCTGGGCGTTGCGATAACCCGAGTTCTTATATGAGGGTTCGAAAAGCCACTTTACGCCATGGATTTCGAATGCATGCGACTGGGTGTGAGCTCCGACAAGTGTGCGGATCTGAACCTTGTCATTTGCATAGGCCTCGAGCAGCGGTGTATACGGATCGTCAGGCTGAGCGTTCGGCACCAGAGGATCGGATGGGAACCCCGGCTTACCGTCCGGCTGGATGTTAAGATTGGGGTCGGCGCGCGGAATGGAAGCGAAGACGAGAGCAGGATCGCTCTGTTCCTCGGGAATATTCATCGGCGCTACGATCGGCGGTTTGGCGCTCAGGTTGGCGAGCCGAAACGGCACTGGTTCATTGCGGTAATTGAGCGAGTAGGTCCCAATTTGGTTTTGGCTGACCAACTGCGGGAACGGGACCCCATTGGGCTGAATACCATTGGACTGATTAGCACCGTCGGTCGGAGAGTTTAACGCAAACTTCGCGTCCGACCAACTCGGACTGATGTCCGGCGTATAGACGGGCATTTGAACGATAACGGGCACGTTAACGCCGTTTATATTCTGGTTTTGGCGAACAGCACGCACGATATACTGAACGCCGCCGTTCACCTGCCCTGCCGCTTCGGTGATGGTCCATTGCACATTTTTCTCGTTGACCTGCACCTTGGCCTGCGGCGAGAGCGGAACACCGAACTCCAGGAACAGGTCCGTGAATCCGGCAACCTCCTGTCCCGCAGACCCGCTCTTTCCGATCGGGAGCCTCTGATTGTTGAGCTCGTCGACGTAATACTGAAACGCGTTAATCTGCCCGGTCTGGCTTAGATCAAATGCAGCCGATGGTACTTTGGTTTTCCTTGGATCAAATATTAACGATGAACGATCGTCGCGGCTGCCTTTCGCATAGGCGAGCTGCATATCCTGGAACTCGAGCATGAATTCGCGATAACTCTCCTTGGGGTCTTGGGGCACGACATACCCATGCCAGCTTGTGGGGCCGCCATCCAGACGCGTGTTCATGCGCGTGCCATCGGGCAGGTACCACAACGAATCCTCCGGCTCGATGACAAGTCCGGCATAGAGCCCTGCCTGCTGATGCGTCGACGGGCTGAAGTGGTCGTGCGTAAACACGGTTCGAAGGGTCCGATCGACACCTTCGTTGTTGAGAAGAGGATCGACAGCCCAGAGTTCAACGGTGGTCTGCGCACCGTTCCAGTCTTCCCCTTTTGGCGGCTTTCCGAATACCGACTCTCCAGCCGGGGTTATCACCGGTACACCGCCAGCCAAAGCGACGTTGCTTCCGGGCGGCGGATAGTAATCGCTGACCTTCTTCACCATCAGCTTTTCCTGCGGGGCACTCTTGTTGACGTAGCCCGACCCGAGATCAAACGCATACAATCCGCCTACCTCATTGATGGCATAAATTCGCTCCCGCACTTCTTCGGGACTGAAGGTGCCGCTCTCATAATTGTAGCCATTGGACGCGCCGTCCGAAGCGGTCACGTCGAACTTCACGAGGTGAATGTGTTGACCGATGACATCCGTCGGAGTCCGCACTTGAAAATCGTCGAGCTCATAATAATTAGGCACCAGATTGGTGTGCCAGAACTGGATTGTATCCTGCGTGTTGGACCTGAAAAAAAGCGGCTGCGGTGGCCGCTTACCGCTCATTGTTGACGCGACGTCTTGCCACAGCGAAATCATACGCTGCTGTGGAAAATGCCAACCCTCCTTGTTCAAGACAGCGTTAACCTGGATGACTGCCGCCTGATATCGCCGCCGGTGAATATTTGCATTACCAAAATCCGTTACCGTCGGATCCGCATACGGCGCGCCCGGCGTCGGCGGTAGTCCATTAAGGATGAAATTGCCCGGTTGGCCGTTCGGTTGTGAGCTCGGCGTGGACCGCGTGGCGTGCGCCCTCATGGCCGCAAGTTCCACCGGCGTTCCCTCTTCCGGGAGTCTGAAGGCATCCAGGCCCCCGCCCGGCTGAAGATTTCCCTGCTTATCCAGGGCGACAAAATCTTTCGTAAAATCCCAGCGTGTCTGAAACTCATTGACGATCTTTCCGTCCAGGACCAGGTGACGCGGCAGCCCCCCATCGAGATAGACCTTCTCCTTGTCGGCGTTGATGATCGGCTCTCCCGTGTTGGGATCTTCCAACCACGCAAAGCCCAGCGGTGGATGGGGCGAACGATGGCCGGACACGCCTGGAATGAAGAAGGGATAGCCGGGATTCTTGTAGACCGGCTTTCCATCAGGGCCTTTCATTACGATGTCAGTGCCCGGTTCCGTCTCAGGGAGCACATTGACCCTACGCCCCTGGCCGACCGGTTTCCCATACCACGGGGACAGATCGGTAAGCTCCACCTTGGCCGGCGTCGGAGCCATCGCGAGCGTCGGCAGAGGCACGATCGCCGGAATCGGCGTGCCGCGCTCGATCTCTCCGTCCGGCAAAGCACGGTTCACACCCGCGACCGGGACCCCTTTTTCGTCCAGGACCGTTCCCGCTTCGAAGACGTCGTGCACTCGCCATAGCGCCCACATCCCCTGAGCGAAATGCGGATAGAAATGACAGTGGAAGATCGAATCTCCGACTGTCTTGTTGCGGTTTCCGCTGCCGCCGTAAGCAATCTCCAAGGTATACGCAGCGCCCGGAATGATCAGCTGGCTATCGAGGTAATGCCCGTCGTCGCTGTCCGGCGAATGCAGCCATTGATGCGCGTGGAGATGGTGTACATGCGCGGGCCCTGCTCCGGCATGAAGAATCCGGAACTTCACGTGATCATCCATGTAGCTGTGGTACACGTTCGACGGATCGTCCGGGAAAAACGCCTTCGTCGCCTGCGCTTTGCTCAGCGGGGCGAAATCATCACTCTGCGGCGGGACACTGGTTGCCGGCAGCGGCTTGTTATCAAGTGCCGCGTAAACCGCCGCGGGTGATCCTGGAGGAACTTTAGTGCGAATTTGCCGATGCTCATCCGGATTGGAAACCAGCGGATTCGGAGCATTCGCGGGCACGTCCACAACCATCGCCGGATCACCCACAGCCCATCCACTTAGAAAGAATTCTTCAAACTTCAGGTCAACGGCATCAGCGTTACCCATCGGTCCAACCCCAAGCCGGTTTGCCACGATTTCGGGTCCGATCGCAGCCGAGCCGTAATTGATCGCAAAATTGTCACCTCCCGCCTGCATGACATTGGCAAGATTGTCATTTGCCCACTGAGCGAATGCTTGCGTCGCGAAGAAAGCCTGGTGATAGATAATCGTGAATTCACGATACGGCTGCCTGCGATCCGGAGAGGCAGGGTTCGTCCGAAAAGTCGGACTCGTGTTGGCATAGGAGAATCGGCCCGCATCGGGACCGGTGATGACCGCGGTGAGGTCGCTCGAAATCAAGACCAACTCGGCCTTAAAGATCCGGACACGGTAGCCGGCCTGTTTGTCGATTTGGTCAGCCGCTACCAGGTAAGCGATCCCTTTGTCCGTGATCAACCAACTATAACGGTATTGTTCCGTCACTTTCGCGTCTGGTGATAGTTCCATCTTTAGTGTTTGCGCGAATATTTCCCGTAGGGCCCCGGGAATAATTCCTGCATCGAGATCCTGAAGTTCCTGAACATAGTTCGATGGACTCGGCTTCAACGGCTCATCGTAAAGAGCGTCACCCAGAGGTAGTACCTGTAGCATTTGAAGCACCGGGCGACCTCTCTGGTAGGTCCGTCTCCAGCTTGGCCCATAAATCGCATGGTAGTAAACGAGAGGCTGCAGGTCTGACGTGTAGATGTGCCCTCCGCCCTGCCCGGTCGAGTCTTTGACGTAAACATCAACACTACTCCGCTTGTCCGGCTCCCGGTTAATAAGGGCCCTCTTTATGAATCCTGCGGGAGCTACGGGCGCCTGGCCCAACGGATCCGTAACGACTTCCGCCTTCTCCAAAGTCCGGTAGTGCTCTTTCAGGTCGCCTTCGGCTAACGTCGCCTGTTCCAGATCGTCGTGCGTGACCTGGCTGCGATACCATTCCGCTCCCTCGGGTTCGACATTGATCGCCCCGAACAAGCCAGCTTGGGCCTGCTCGCCGCTTTCCATATCGGACGGGCTATATATTAAGAATGTACCCTCCTCCGCGGCATACCATTTATAACCCAAAACCTCACCCGGTTTTGCCAAGCCGTTCGGATTTTCTCCGACCCACGACGCGTCGCTCCCGATGCTTCCAACCAATTCGATCCCATTGGCATGGATTCCCGCCCAGCGCGTTGCCGAAGAAACAGTGGTCAAATCCAGAGGGGCTAATTTGTCGGCGCCTCGCTGGACCGTGGACCGGAGCTTCGGATTGAATGCGGTCCCGGTTTTCGGTTCGGGGCTTAGCAAATTCCAAAATGTTATCGCGAGGCAATCCCCTTTGTTAGCTCTCAAGACGAGCGGACGCGCCCGTTTCTCGTCCCGGAGACGCACGTTGCCGACAAGCTTTAGAGCCCATTCCCGACGCTGGTCTGGTGAAAGTTTCCAAGGGTCAGGCAACTCGCTGCCATCCAGCTTCACAACGTCCCCGTAAAGGGCGTAAATCATTCCACCTGGCTGTGCTGCGCCGAGCCGGTTCCACATCCAAGGCTGGTCGAGCGCAATGACCTGGGCGTTGACCGTCCGGTTACAGGCGAAGGATGACTCCTCCGCCGTCGCAACCGAACCAAAAGAACCGATCAGCGCTAATACACCAATCGCACAGGGCTTACTGAGCTTCTTCAAATGCTTCATTACAGCTAGTTCCTATTCAGGATGATAACTCACATGGCCGATTAATGGTTATCCGTGGGATTGCAGAATTTTGAGTACCAAGAAACCCCTATTGGACCTCCGGGATAACCTCGCTGGGGTGCACTCCAAAAATATGAAACGAACCGATAGTGCGGGTTGACGGATTATATCAACGCGTTTTCTTCCCTTTTCCGCCAGTTGCGCCTGTCACTGTTTCGGGCCTTTAGTACCCTTAGTGCCTTTTGGACCTTTTGGGCCTTTGGGACCTTTTGGACCTTTCGGACCCTTTGGGCCTTTGGGACCCTTTGGGCCTTTGGGACCCTTCGGGCCCTTAGTACCCTTCGTACCTTTAGCCCCCTTCTTGCCTTTAGTGCCCTTCGTGCCTTTAGTGCCCTTCTTGCCTTTGGCACCTTTCTTGCCTTTTTTGCCCTTCTTACCTTTGCCCTTGCCCTTCTCCTTCTTTTTCCCTTTTTTCTTCTTATCGATAGGTGCGCCTAACGCTTGAGCGAGGGCCAGGAACAGATCCATCGCGGTTTCCTTCTCGAGAACCACATAGATGGGGCCGCCCCCATGTACGTGGATGTCCCCCTTTTTGCCTTTCTTGCCCTTCCCACTTTTGCCCTTCGGGCCCTTGCTAGTTTTCGTGTTCCCCATAAGTATTTTTCTACCTGTGGTCGCTTCAATTGCCGTACGATCTTGGCACGGGAACATCGGCGGAGCACGCCGACTGGCTCAGAAGATCAAACGGCTGATTGTTTTTTAAACTCCGAAAACTTAAACTTACAGGCAACAAGAATCGCCGCCGGTCTTCACAAATTTGTTGCCTGCAAACGACATAGCCTGCATCGCTCGTCGCTTCAGTCCGGCGTCCGCCGGAAGTGATTTTGCGGGTTTAGTATACCGTCTCGCCTATCATGCTGACTATTAGCCTATCCACTGGTGATTTATCGCCGCGGTACAAAACACCTTCTTTCTTCAGAAGTCCTGCGGCCTGTCGGAGAAAAGACTCAGAGCACTTCCCGGCGAGTCGAATATTCGAAGGCCGGGCAGATCCTGATTTCTTTCGATCGAATCTGGAAAAGCCAAATAACTAACCAGCGTCCGGAACCCGTCCTTAGTGACAGTGAAATACTCACTGAAGCGGCTGCGCCGGAGGCGGGAAACGTACCCCTCCGTGCGGCACTCCAAACCATCGATTAGTCGGTCGCTATCAGATTTGGTGAGATCGATGTAGTTCTCGAATGAGCTCACCATGTGGTAATCGGCACATTTTAAAAGGTTCGCGCTCATTTCCATTCGTGAACACACGATGTTGCCCTCGTTGAAGATAAAATAATCTTTCCGCCGCTCATATCTTTCAAATCCTGCCAAAAAACACTGGACCCTATCGATGGCGCCCTCGCTTTCGAGGTAGCAATAGTCACATTTCAACGGAAGAGCGGCTGGATCGATACTCTGCTGCTTGTCGCATTCTACGACCAGGACGGTAAATAGCCTGCCAAAATGGTTCACTAAGTATCTAAGATTCCTCAAGCCGCGCTCGCGCTCGCTCGGTGCACGATACAAAATGACTATCGCTGTCCGCTCTTCCATTGCTTTGACTTCTTTCCCGCGCAACACCATGGATTCTCTGATGTACCAGTGATTAGTTTGCACTTGTTGTGCATCGGAGTAGCTGTCGTCCACCCACGAAAGATGGGGTACGAAGCAGTAGCAATTGAACAGTCGCTGCAAGATCGTGTTATTTCTGTCCACAGCCTGTTTCGCGCGAGAATTGAGGCGAATAAAAGCATCGTAGGCCGTCTGCCGGACGGCGTACATAAAGGTCGAAAACGATCCTCGCAGCTTTGAGATACCGGCCGCGACCGGAGTCGGCTGGTCGCTGTGCAAACAGCCGAAAAATAGCATGTCCCAGTTCTCAGGCAGGCCGCAGACGCGTTCTCGAAACTTTTCGCGAAACCGTTCGTCGAACAAAATATCGTCCTCCATGATCAACACGCTCTCGCGCTTCATGGCACGCGCCTGCAGCACGACTGCCAGATGGCTTTGGAGACAGCCGTAAGCACCCGGCGACTCCGGCCAGCCCTCCGGGATCTGCACCGTCGCGCCGTCAACGGCGGCAAACCTTTCCACCGGCCATAGATTGAACTCAGAAAATCGCGACTCCATCCGGCTCCACCTTTCCGGTCTTCGATCGAGGTTGATGCAGACTCGATACGGCAAAAGCTCGTCAAGGTCCATAATAGTGGCTAGTGGCTAGTGGTTAGTGGCTAGAGCAGACGGACCGGCCACCAGCCACCAGCCACCAGTCACTAGACTCCCCTCCCGCTCGGCGGCGAAAATTCTGCGGCCAGGTTCGGTACCGGCGCTTCCCCGCTTGGCTGCCTAATTTCCGCTTCATATTCCCGCACGAAACCCCTGGCCATCAAATGATAATGGTACTCGCGCATCGCTTTCTCCCGGCAGGCGCGACTGGAGATTGTCCCGAGACTTTCAATTGCAATCTGGTAATCATCCTCATTGTTACAGATGAAGCCGACATCGGGCGATATGACTTCCGGACAGGCGCCACGATCACTACAAATCACCGGCGTTCCACTCATCAGAGCTTCTGCCATCACCAGTCCAAAGGCTTCATTGAGACGAGTCGGATGCAGCAAAGCTCGCGCGCCGGCAAGGAGTTCCGCTTTTCTCTCTCCTCGCACATCTCCCAGGTATTCTGCTCCCGCCTTCGCGCAAATCGCCTCAATTTTTTGAATTATCGCGTACTCTCCGCTGGTGCCGGCCACCAGGAGTCTGAAACCCATCTTCACGGCTAGAGCGAGGGCGGTGTCCAATCCCTTCTCGAAGGCCCAATCAATGCTGGACATGAACAATAAATAATCCTCCTTACTCTCGGAATAACAGTAAGCGGAGGGATCGATCCCATTATAGACGTAACGTTCGCGGCCGTAGAGACGGGCGAGCGTCCGCGAAACAAAAATCCAATTGCCACGGGCATAACTGCGATCCAGTCCGCGAGCCTGGATGTCGAGATGACAGGTGCCAACCCATGGAATTCCGAGGCGGCTCACGTATTCCATGAGGCCGGCGTGATTAACAAAACATGAGTAGTTGTGCAGGATGTCTACGGGTTCCGAGGGCGGTGCGGTGATTCGTTCGACTCCTTTGGGGAGAGGCTTCGCAGCTCCGGCCTGTAAGTGGTAATAAACTTCATGCCCCAAATCGGCCAGCCCTTTTGCCAGAACGTCATGCATGTAGTAACCGGAGCCGGACGGAAATTCGCGCGGATGACGTCCGACGCCATTTCCGAAATAGGAGCCGTGCTGATGGTTCGACCAGAGGAGTATCCTCATGACGACGTCAGTTGGAATTGGAGCGTTCCCAAGCCGCCAAGGCTTCCCGAATGTCGCTATCGCGGGGACCCTCGGCTATTTCCAGGTGTCCGCAACGGGTGGATGCTCCTTTTGCACGCAGAAACGGGGTTCTCTGTGGACCGAGATCGTACTCGGGCGTCACATAACGTACGATGAATCCGAGTCGCTTGACATCGGATCGGTTCGGCCGCGACCCGTGGATGATCGCATGATGATGGAGCGACATGTCGCCGGCTCTTAGGACAAGATCGATCGCGTCGGCTTCGTCGACCTCGACCTGGATCTCTTCACCTCGCTTCAGAAGGTTGTCAGATCCGCGCGTTTCCTGATGGGGTAACGTTCCCTGCAGATGAGAGCCTGGTACAACGCGCATACAACCGTTTTCGGGCGTGCTCTCGAGCAACGCAATCCAGGCGGACACGGACGGGGTTAGATGCAGATTTGAATAGAAAGTATCCTGATGCCAGGCCACAAAAGCAGGGTCACGCGGATACTTGCAAAAGATCAGCGTGCCTGAAATGAGCAGATCGGGTCCGAGGATCGCTTCCACAGCATCCAGCACTGGGGGCTCTGTCGCCAGGCGGTATGCCCATGAAAAGAATAACGCGGGATTCCCCATTCGTTTGATCGGCCGTCCGAGGAGCCTCTCGAGTTTCGAGAAAAATCCAAGATACGCCGAGGTCTTATCACCTGAGAGAACAGGGATGGGGGAAACGACGCCATCTCTTTCAAACCGCGTGCGATAGGTTTCCGGAATGGCGGCGTTCATGGTCGATGCTTTGCTCTTCTTTCCTATTATTGCTGCTAACGCTTGTTGATAATTCGAAATAAGCGAGGGCCCGAAGTCACCCTATTTAAGAACGCAACAATGCTGGCGCAGCGGACTCAGTGGTGCAAAAATCTCTGCTCCCGGAAGCAAATCCTTAACAAAAGCGACAGTGTGGAACTGATGGTAGCACACGCCTGGCTCCGCCTCAGCGGGCGACACGTCAGCCGGATCGACAAAAAGGCTATCACCGGCTAGCAGACACCACTTCGCACTTCGCGCTCGGGCAACAAATTTTTCAACCTCGATTCCAGGATAATTTGGCTTCTCTCGTAAAAGGCGGTGTCTCAAGTTCGATCCCCAAGTAACTTCCTCGTCGGCTCCAGTCATATCGTACCGAGGGTCCTTGACCGGATCGTAATTGGGATCACCAAACGTGAACGCCATCGTGCCGCCACTCTTGAGCATCCCGCTCAGTTGACCCAAAATCTCGCGCATCTCCTGGACTGAGGTATGTGTGAAAACCGAAAATGCCAGAATAAAATCGAACGTTTGCCCGAGGTCAGGCACGGGCAGGTCGACAATTCCGGCCGAATTGTACAAGTTATGATACCGATTGTAGAAGACGAAATGGGCGCTCGGAAGCGCCTTCCGGCCACGCTCCAGCGCAGGACTATGTAGATCAACGCACCAGTAGTCCTCCTGGTTGATTGTAGGAGGTGCCCCCATCAGAAACCCGCCCACATTGCCTCCGAAATCAAGAATCTTTTTACCGATCCAATTCGGACGGCCCAGATGCGCATTGAAATGATCGTACTGCAAGGTCCTGCCGCTAAAAAACTTAAACTCGGACTTGCCTTCTTCACCTGCAGGAATGAGCTCCAAATTCGACCGTTGGTCGGCAGCCATGTCCCAAAGTTCAAGCATTAACGGCTCCCGCCTGTCAAGCGTAAGCGAAGACTCCAGCCTTTGCCTGAAAACACTTGATACCGCTCGCGTGCAAAGAGGTCGAGGACGAGAACGACCACGAGGACGAGGACGATTGGGGAAGCGGAGGACGAGAACTAAGACCCAACATCGCGGCTATCGTCTGTATCAAAGCGATCTATCAATCGGGTAGGCATTGCTACAACACGCCCGAGCATTTCCTTAAAACCGTATGTAAACTGTATGTGAATAGAGGATTTTTACTGGGTGGCTTTCCAGCTTGCTTCCTCCCGCTTCCCTAATCGTTCTCGTTCTCGTCCTCGGCCTTGGGTAAGCGGTCTTGTAATCGAAAAAGCCGTAATCGAACTGTAAGCGAGGGCCCCAGCCTTTGCCTGCGTGGCACAACATGGATGCAAAGGCTGGAGCCTTCGCTTACGCTTCGATAACAAACGATGGATACGTCCGTGTTGACGCAGCTAGCCTGCAACGGTCACAAATCTTTAGAGATTTGTGACCGATGCAGGCTGTGGCAGCGGAACTCACCGGCTACGCCGGCAGATTCCGCTGCTTATTGGAGACGAGAGTTTAGAAACAGTTTGTTTCGATTCCTTAATTTTAAACGGACCCAGCACCATATCCCCTTTGCAGCCTGGCAGTGCACAAGATCGAAGTCCGCCAGGATATGGTGCTGGGCTTTCTAGCCCGCAATGAGCTTGTCGCTTCGGTTTTTGCGTAATTTTTGCCAGCTCATGCGAACTGCAAGGTTTATTGTTCCTCCTAACATTCGGCGCACATTTTGGATGTGGCGAGAGAGCCGGCTTATGCCACACCGCCCTGACCGCAAGTTATTGGTCGGGTGGATTCTGCCGGAACTGTCTCAGCCCGGTACAACGATACTTTGGGTTGGCTGTCAGCCCTACACTCGGCGATATCTTGACGCGATCGAACGCCCGGGCGCCAAATGCTGGACGCTAGAGATCGAACCTTCGGCCCGGCGGTGGGGTCACCCGCGACGTCACACCGTGGGTGACCTGCAAATGGTTGGAACACTCTATTTGCCGTGCCAATTCGATGTAGCCTTGGTCAATGGGGTGTTCGGGTACGGCCTTAATACTGAGTCCGGACAAAACAAAGCGATTGAGGGACTCGCCCGCGTACTCAAGCCGGGGGGCCTGCTGATGTTGGGCTGGAATACGCACCGCACTTCCGATCCGCTGGGACTTAGCGCAATCGAACGGTTCTATATCCGGTCGCAGCGTCCAGGCTTCGAACAGCGAATTACTTTCCCGGAGAGCACTCACGTTTACGACTTTTTCGCCCTTCGCA
>DASZGG010000217.1:0-3933 GCA_035939025.1 Chthoniobacterales bacterium
GGCGGGGTAGCCAAGTGGTAAGGCCGCGGTCTGCAAAACCGCTACTCACGGGTTCGATTCCCGTCCCCGCCTCCAACGCTTGAAACTGAAGCCGCAGAAAAGAAGGAGGGACAGGTCGACTTTTGGGGGATTTGACCATGACCTGCTCCTCTTTTATTTGCTGGTCGCCTAGGAATTTGTTTTTACGCGACGCAGTCATTTCGTCATCCAGCCAGATTTGGTTGCAGCCACGCTGCGTCCCTGTGGCACATTCATTTCCGCTGTCGCCACCGGCCCTCCGCGATCCGCAGAGGTCAATCCCCGTGCCGGAATATCGAGAACACCTCACGATTACCAGCTGAAGCTCATACCGCTCGTTGCACCACCGGCACCGTTGGCTCCACTGGCGCCGCCGAAGAAAACGGGATCGTCCTTTTTTCCCATATTTGTGGCGGCACATGCTCCTAGCAACAACGAAGCTGCCAGGACCAAAACGGCCGCGGGGCAGGCTATTCCCATGGCTGAAAAAAGTGTCATACTTAGTCTTGTTGATATTTTTGAATTAGCTCGCAAAAAGTCCATTGATAATTGAGCTCGCGGCATTCCCACGGCAAATCACCGTATTGTCCCGGCAAAAGCTCAACAACATCTTGAAGGATCGCATTTCCGCCGACAAGAGCACACGCTTTGCACCTGCGGTAGGCGTCGCCGAAAGCGGAGCGCTAAACGGGCATTACTGACCGGCTGTTGCAGTGGCTTTTTGTTTGATCAACTGAAGCGAACGCTTTTCGTCGATCAATTTGCGTTTTCCGTCCGCGCTCAGAGTCGATCCGGAAATAATCAATTCCTTAGCTTTCTCCGCAGTGAGTGAAGGGTCGGTGGCAAACAGTTTAGCGGCCAGATTGGTCACCTGAGGCGCTGCCATCGAGGTTCCCGAGAACTTTACCTTTTTGCCACCCGGTATAAAGCTTTCCACGTGATACCCGCTGGCGTAGACAACTACAGTTTTGCCATAACTCGTGAAGCTCGTCGCGTCTCCCGCTTGGTTGGTCGCACCTACCGCAATCAGGTTAGGAAGTTCCAATGACGATGGGACATCTTCGAGAAATCCAGTATCGCTGTCGGAGTTTCCGGCGGCGGTGACAAAGAGCGTATCCGGCGCGGCATTTACCGCGTCAATGATCGCCTGCTTCCAGATGGAGAAAAGATCAAGCGCTTCTTGCTTCCGCTGGTCGGCAGTCTGATTCCCTTTGGTCCGGGCAAGCCACTCCTCGAATTCCTGCGGGTCGTCACCCCAGCTCAGGTTCACTACACGCACTCTATGCTCGGCACAGAATTGGCCTATCCGTTTGAAATTTGCCGTCATCCGATGAGCCCAATCAGTTGTTGGCGCGAAATGCAGTTCGCGCCTCAAGCCGTCATTGAACCGAAAAACCACCAGTTGTGCCGCCGGATTCCCTTTGATCGCGATACCGGCAACGTGAGTACCGTGAGCCATATGGCCAAAGAAAGAAAGTCGCTCGAACATCGTGTTCACGTCGTCTTTCGACATTGTGGTAAGGCGCTTTTTGAACTGTTCCGTTACCGGAGTTTCAACACCCACCTGCAAATCCGAGATTGCTTCAAGATCTTCCGAGATTTCTGGGTACTCCTGTTTCTGTTCGGGACTCAGCGGGTACAGGGCAGAGTCAGAGGGATTGCCGTCGTCGGTAAACGCGAGTCCTTGAGCAGGATAAGGCGCAGAATTGGGGTAAACGTAGAGTTGTCCGGGGTAGACACCCGGATCAAAACCCGAGTCCCAGATCCCGACAAGCACCTTCTACGGATGATCTTCGCTCGAGAGCGTGACTTCACGCGTTGCCCAGATGTCGGGCTTTTGCGTATCATGGGCAGCCACGTAGGCTTTTAGCACATTCACCCGGATCGAGTTCAGCGGGAGTTTGATTCGGAGATTCGTACGAGTATTCAGCAGCGCGTAGACCGACTCGCGCGACAGACTACCGGACTTATCGATTTCTGGTTGCAGTTTCTCTTGCGCATCTCCGAGCAGGAATGATTCAGAAAACAACCCGGAAATACTTCGAGCCGACTTGATGACATCCTGCACAACGTCCCAGCGAAGCGCATTGACCGAGTCTCGGTAAATCGACTCTACTTTTTGCTTGTACTCAGTGCCTTGTTTGGCGGGGACGCTTTGCTGCGCTTTTAAGATCGCTTCATCGAATAGGCCGGCGGTAAGCTTCAGATCCGGTTTTGACTGGAGTTCGCGAATCCGGCTGATTGTTTGGAGCCCGCCGACCGTGTCTCCCTTCAGTTCTTGTAGGGAGAGCCTCGCTGTCAGAATCGAAATCAGTGTCGCGTTGTCCTTGATGTCGTAATCGGAAAAAAGCGCGTCGAGATCGGCCGCCGCCTTACCGACAGTCGAGTCGAAAACGGAGTCGTCGGATTGGAGCAGAGTGCTGACGGACCCGGTGAACGGATAGGTAGCCCGCGGGAGGTCAGCCTGGCTGTGCACTTCCTTTTTGGCTTCGCCGCAGAGGGCGGCGCCAATAAAAAATAAACCGGTAAGACTGAGAAAAACGAAGGTGCGATAAGGCATGCGGGTTTCTAAGCGAAGAAAGGTTTATTGAAAAGGTGGAATAGGATGATCGATAGCAAGGGCATCCAACCCAACTTCCAAAGGGGGCCTAGCTAAAGCCTGTTGCGAAATGTCCCGGAGGGACGGTGCGATCGTAGCCTGGCACGAAGTGCCTGGGACAGCGCCACCCCAAAAGAGCCGTCCCGTAGGGTACGGTGTGATTCGCGCAGGTGTGCGCACCGATTCGATGATGAGGGAAAAAATGAGGGACAGGTCAATTATCGGGTGGATATTCTAAATTTGATTACACTTTTATTGTATGTTGTGTAGCTTGACTCTTTATGCGTTTCCCGCGAGTCAAAGCTGAAGGTCAGAGTTTTTACCACTGCATTTCGAGAGTCGTTGAGGGCCGCTTCATCTTCCACTCCTCTGCCGGCAGTTGTTTTGAGGCCGAAAAATTTCTCTCCCTGATGCGACGCTTGGAGGCTTTCAGCGGTGTTCGGGTTCTAACCTACGCGCTAATGGCCAATCACTTCCATCTACTATGCGAAGTGCCTGAACCCAAGCCTTTGTCGGAAAGCGATGTGCTTGAGCGCATCGAAGCCGGCTACGGCCCACAACGTGTAGCGGCACTTCGGGAGCAATTGGCGCGCTGCGCTGAGCAGCCCGATGGAATCGATCAAGTCAACCGCCTGCTGGAACCTTATCGCAAGCGCATGAATGACATCTCGATCTTTATCAAAGAGCTCAAAGGCCGCTTTGCCCAGTGGTTCAACCGCCGCCACGGTCGGTACGGAGTCCTCTGGGCCGAGCGCTTTAAGAGCCTTCTACTGGAAGGAGGCCAAGCAGTGGCGACTGTGGCCGCATATATCGATCTAAATCCGGTTCGAGCCTCTCTTTGTTCGGACCCCAAGGACTATCGTTACTGCGGTTATGCTGAGACCCTTGCCAAGGGATCCAGAGATGCCCATGAGGGTATGAGAATCATTCTGGAACTGCCGCAGACAACGGGTTCGAAGGAGCTCAGTAGAGAGTATCGCAAGCACCTGTTTTTAGTGGGCGCTGCCGCCAGCGAAAACAACGCGCCGGCATTTGAAGTGGCCAAGGCTCAAGAGGTCGTTGACCGAGAGAAGGGCGAACTCTCACTCCAGGAACGGTTGCGCTGCAGAATTCGCTACTTTAGCGACGGAGTCATCCTGGGAAGCCGCTGCTTTGTGGAATCTCATTGCCAGCGGCTAAAGCAGAAGATCGGTTACAAGCGCAAGAGTGGCCCCACCGCCCTAAAGGTCCTCGCTCCGGCCGCACTCTGGGTTTTTCGCAACCTGCGAGTCCGGCCATTCGGCTAAGATTGTCCGGATTTTCACTCCCCAACCGCG
>DASZGG010000218.1:0-4569 GCA_035939025.1 Chthoniobacterales bacterium
GGTAAACGGGATAAGAGCGCCAGCCATAATCTGAGCAATCTTAAGAGTCTTAAACCAGCGCTGGTTCAAACTGCTTTTTTTGTCGTACCAAGCGATCTGCTCATCTAGCCGGTTGAGCGTCGGATTCGGCGTAGCTTTGATGTCAGCCATGTTGTTAGATTTCGTTAATAGGTTGGGGGCTTGCAGGAGCAGCTTCGGCCATCGCAAGGTTATGGTTGCTTATTTTGGTGAGATTCGCGCCAGGGAGGCAAGAACGGAGACGAAACGTTTTCGTACTTTCGGCGAAGATGTTCCTCCATCAAGACCTCAAACTAGGCGTCGATACATCATTCAGGAATCTTGGGCGAATCACAATTTGCCGGACCTTCCCGCATTGTGCGCTGGTGGTTGTGACGCGGTAGGGTTGCGCTCCCGCGCGACCGGCGTTGAAGGACTCGATGCGAGAGGGGAGAGAGGCTCGCACGGAGGGCACGGAGCCACGGAGGATTTTTAGCCATTGATCAATCGCCTGATACCGGTTTTGAGCCGTGCTTCACCAAAATTACTCCGTGAACACCGTGACCTCCGTGCGAGCTTTTCCTTTTCGGAGCTACGCTCTTTATCATTGGGTTACGACTGTCCCATCGACGTGCAACGATCACAATTTGCCGGACCTTCCCGCATTCTGCGCTGGCGGTTGTGACGCGGTAGGGTTGCGCTCCCGCGCGACCGGCGTTGAAGGACTCGACGCGAGAGGGAAGAAAAGCTCGCACGGAGGGCACGGAGCCACGGAAGGTTTTTAGCCATTGATCAATCGCCTGATACCGGTTTTGAGCCGTGCTTCACCAAAATTACTCCGTGAACACCGTGACCTCCGTGCGAGCTTTTCTTCTTCTTCTTTTCGGAGCTACGCCCTTTATCATTGGGTTACGGGTGCTCCATCGACGAGCAACATCGCGCGGCTATTATCCATTGACCCAAATTCCCAGCATTCTATAGTTAATTTTCGGGTTGGCCGAAAGGCGGTTAACATTTTATCTGACAAGTTATATGACTCTTTCAATCGGAACCAAGGCTCCGGATTTCGCTCTTAGCTGCAAGACCTCGGATGGCGTCAATCTAGTCAAGCTCAGCGACAATTTCGGACGGAAAAACACGTTGTTGTTGTTTTTCCCGATGGCATTCACGGGAGTATGTACAGCGGAGATGTGCGATACTTCCAACGAGCTCGGCGCCTACGAGGATGCAAACGCCCAGGTTTATGGGATTAGCGGTGATAGCCCGTTTTCATTGGAGGCTTGGTCGCACCAAAAGAATATCAAGGTTCCGCTATTGAGTGATTACGATCATGCCGTAGCGAGAGCTTACGGGGTTGCTTACGATAGTTTTGCGCCCCAACGCAATTTGCCGATGGGCGGTGTGGCAAAGCGATCGGCCTTCGTTATCGACCGGGAGGGCGTCATTCAATACGCGGAAAGCTCCGACGACCCTAAGCAACTGCCGAATTTCGCAGCCATTAAGGCGATACTCCAGACACTAGCGTAATCCAGATTTATGATCTCGAATAACACAGTTCGCTCCTTTAACGCGGGTCAAGGTAAAGAAGGATTTTATTATTCGCTGCCGGCATTGGAGGAGGCCGGTATCGGAAAAATCTCGCGGCTGCCGGTCAGTATTCGAATCGTGCTCGAATCGGTGCTCCGGAACTGTGACGGGAAAAAGGTAAACGAAAAGGATGTGGTGGCGCTGGCCAATTGGAACGCGAGAGAGCCGGCAAACGAGGAAATTCCATTTGTCGTCGCCCGAATTGTTCTTCAAGATTTTACCGGTGTACCTCTCCTGGTGGACCTCGCCGCGATGCGCGCGGCGGTTGCCAAGCTAAATCGCGATCCGAAGACTATTGAACCGCTGGTCCCGGTGGATCTGGTGGTCGATCACTCCGTTCAAGTGGATTTTGCCGGCTCGCCCGAAGCGTTGAGCTTAAACCTCGATATGGAGTTTAAACGTAATCGGGAGCGTTACCAATTTCTGAAATGGGGCCAGCAAGCATTCGAGACGTTCCGAGTTGTCCCTCCCGGTATCGGTATCGTGCACCAGGTCAACCTGGAGTACCTGGCAAAAGGGGTGTTAAGCACCACTACTGAGAGAGGGGAAGTCTTTTATCCCGACACTCTGGTGGGAACCGATTCTCATACGACGATGATCAATGGTCTCGGCATTGTGGGATGGGGCGTTGGTGGTATCGAGGCGGAAGCGGGTATGCTCGGACAACCAGTTTATTTTCTGACCCCCGAAGTCGTCGGGGTCCACATCAGCGGGCGCTTGCGGGAGGGTGTGACTGCAACTGATCTGGCGCTGCACGTGACCCAGTTGCTCCGGGCACGGAGGGTCGTAGGGAAGTTTGTCGAATTTTATGGGGAAGGGGCGGGATCGTTACCAGTTTTTGACCGAGCGACGATCGGAAATATGGCGCCGGAGTATGGCGCGACGATGGGTTTCTTCCCGATAGACGGTGAGTCGGTCAAATATCTTAGAATGACGGGACGCTCTGAAGAAGCATGCGAACGATTCGAAAACTACTTCAAGGCGCAGCAAATATTCGGGATGCCCAAGAAGGGTGAGATCGATTACAGCGTGGATATTGATCTCGATTTGGCGAACGTGCAGCCTAGCGTTTCGGGTCCGAAGCGTCCGCAAGATCGGATCAACCTCGGTGAGCTGGGTCAGACATTCCGCGGTCTCTTCAGTAAACCGGTCGCCGAAGGCGGCTATGGTAAAAGCGAAGATCTACTGTCGAAAAGAACGCCGGTTTCGGTGAATGGCTCGAAGGTCGCAGGTGCGACATCGAGCGATGCCAGCTCCGGGGAGGTCGGGCATGGGAGTGTGCTAATTGCCGCGATCACGAGTTGTACGAACACCAGCAACCCAAGTGTGATGCTAGGTGCGGGGCTACTTGCAAAGAAAGCCGTAGAACGGGGGCTGAAGATCAATCCAACGGTAAAGACGTCGATGGCTCCGGGTTCTCGAGTTGTAACTGACTATCTTGCTAAAACGGGGCTGCAGCCTTACCTGGATCGGCTCGGATTCAATATCGTCGGATACGGCTGCACAACATGCATCGGGAACTCCGGGCCGCTTCATCCGAACATCGAACAAGCGATTGTCGACAACGATTTTGTTGCCGCGGCGGTCCTTTCCGGTAATCGAAATTTCGAGGCTCGAATTCATCAAAACATCAAAGCAAACTTTCTGATGTCGCCTCCGCTGGTCGTTGCGTTTGCGTTGGCCGGACGAGTTGACATCGACCTGGCGCACGAATCGATTGGGACCGATAAGGAAGGAAACGAGGTCTATCTTAAGGATCTGTGGCCGACACTGGAGGAAATCCATGACGCAATGACCGCACTGAAGCCGGAAGTCTTTCGGAAGCTATACGCGGATTTTGCCAGTCAAAACCCGAAATGGAATGAGATAACTTCGCCGGCGAGCGATCTCTATGTATGGGATGAGGAGAGCGACTACATTCAGGAACCGCCATTTTTCGAGAACTTCTCGATGGATATCGGTGAGATAGCGGAAATCCGAGACGCGAGGCCTCTCGGGATCTTCGGAGATTCAGTAACTACAGATCACATTTCGCCGGCAGGCGCGATCAAGAAGACCTCGCCGGCCGGGAAATATCTGATCAGTCGCGGGGTTGAACCGATCGATTTCAATAGTTACGGCAGCCGGCGCGGGAACGACCGGGTAATGACACGCGGCACCTTCGCGAATGTGCGAATAAAGAATCTGATGGTTCCGGGAGTGGAAGGTGGTGTGACCATCCATTATCCAAGTAGGGAGCAGCTGCCGATTTTCGACGCGGCGGTTCGTTACCAAAAAGAACAGGTACCTTTGATCGTCATTGCCGGACATGAATATGGCACCGGTTCGAGCCGAGATTGGGCTGCGAAGGGTACGCGGTTACTGGGAGTGAAAGCGGTCGTTGCGGCGAGCTTCGAAAGGATCCACCGTAGCAACCTTGTTGGTATGGGTGTATTGCCGCTACAGTTTTGCGAAGGGGTGAATGCGCAGAGTTTGAAGCTCGATGGTTCTGAGACCTACGGTATCGATGGTCTTAGCAACAAGGTGAAGCCGCAGCAAGAGGTGACGTTGGAGATCAGGCGCATAGATGGAAGCATCGAAAAGGTTCCGTTGATTTTGCGAATCGATACTGCGATCGAGGTGGACTACTACCGTCATGGCGGCATCTTGCCATTCGTGTTGAGGGAGATAGTGGCTGGTGGCTAGTGGCTGGTGGCTAGTCTAAGGTTCACCGGCGGCTTCCTGTGGCAAAACCATGATTGCAATCCGCAGCTACTTTCACCCGCCGGGTCAGTGAAAAAGTCGTAACAACCGCGCTGAAATTACACCATGATTCGCGCTCGCAGCTGTGTATATGCTATCCTGACCGCAAGCCGCTATTCGTGAAGCCCATTACCTGGTTACGGAAATTCGTTAATCGCGGGGATCGAGGTTACCCGGTCGCCACGCTCGCTTTCTACGGACCCGACGACAAGAAAGCCTCAAAGGCTGTCCTTGGCATCATTC
>DASZGG010000219.1:0-3063 GCA_035939025.1 Chthoniobacterales bacterium
ATGGTGAGCTTCACCGGTCGAGTTCGCAGGTAAGCCAGTATAGTCTTGTAGTCAGGATGCATTCCGTTCTCGCCCGTTCCCAGATTCACGGAGCGTACCGGAAGGCATTCAATCACCGACTTGACCTGTTCGAACGAGAGACGGTCGGCGCGAGTGGGATCGCGGTAGCAGAAGGCACACTTGAGGTTGCACTCGTTGGTGAGCCCGAGCCCGAGCGAAATGCCGGCATCGGGCTTGAGGGTCTTAGGAATGGTGGACGAAGTTGCCGGTCTGACGTTGCTCATTCGTCTCCCTCCGATCCAGGCGTTGCACAGCTTGTCAAACAGTGCATGTAACGAGCAACGCCGAAGAATTCCCGCCGTGTGCCGAGCTTGCGCTCCAGAGCGAAGATTCGCTCATACTCTGCCGATCGAGAAATCTGTGCCGGCAGGTAATCCGCGACAACGCGCACTCCCCTCCGAGCGTTGATTGTGAGTGACGCGTCTTTCAGGATCGCTTCGAGGGCCTCCGGCGAGAACAAACGTACTCTGCCCCCGTACAGGGATTCTTTTCCCCACTCCGCGGTCAGGTTATGTACCGCTGCGGCCAAATCGCCCGTTTGGAGAGCCGCCTTCAGCACTTCACCCGCCTGATTGCGTACGAGGATGGAAAGTATCGCCGACGAATCCCGCATTACACGGGCGGCGCCACGCAACACGGCGCCCGGGTCATCGACATATTCCAAAAGACTATGACAAAGAATGATATCGAACGATCCCGTCTGAAAAATGTCCGCCAACTGGGCGGCGTCACCGCGTTTAACGGTGATCTTGTCACTTACTCCGGCTTCGACGATCGTCCGTTCCGCCAGAGCCAGCATCGTCGCAGACGAATCGAGCAAGGTGACATGAATACCGAGACGCGCCAGTCGAACGGCGGCAGCTCCTGTTCCGCACCCGAGATCGAGGGCGTGCAGCGAGTTGACTCCCGCCGATGCGGGCAGAAATTCCTGCAGGTTCGCAAAAGCCAGGTCTGCGCGTAGGCGGCCCTCGGGAGTCTCGAGATATGCGGCATATCGGCTTGCATCGTTTTCAAAGCGGCTCTCGCTTTTGACGATTGTCTTCATGCGACCCTCAAGCGAAGTCGTTCTCCAATCCAATCGCTCGTAAGAACCAATGAGCAAGTCAAAGGATAAGGGTACTCAAGCGACGGTAGGAAACCAACTGCACGTTGTTGTGAATCGCCTGTCCGAGCCGCCCCGTCGACCAGGCCCATAACGGTGGAAGCAGGTGGCTTGCTGTCGGCGAACAAATCGACTCTGATTCAGTAGTTGGTATTGGCGATTGCGTTCTTGGATTCGTTCCGGGGAACGCGCCGCGCGTGGACTGCTCATAGGCTTATTTGGACGCAAAAGGACCCAGATGTTTTTCTGGGCTCTCCGCAAGTGATCGAAAAGATGACTGACCGTGGTAGAGAGAACTGAGTTGCTATGATTAATAAAGACGAAGTTCAGGGATCTTATGATGAGTTTCTGCAAGCACTAAAGTCCGGGGACACACCCTCACTCGAGCGAATCTACGCGCACGACTATATTCTTGTGCGCCCGAACGGCGACACTCTTACGAAAGAACAGATCCTCGCTGATTTGCGCCATCATTCTATGAGGTTCACTTCTTTCGAAGTGAATGACGTTCTCATCCGGACGAAAGGATCTGTTGGCATTCTCACGGCTGACGTTCGGAGTATCGCTGTTAGAGATGGCGTCGAGATTAGAACGCACGCCAGGCAACTAGCAATTCTGTCGAAGGAAAATGGGCGGATTACGATTCTCCATTTTCAATCAACGAATGTAGTTGATCGCTAGCGGCGATTGAGAATCCAACGCAAACCGCGCATGCAATGTCGGCTGCTATTGGTTTGCTGGCGAATTTCGGACTCTACAGAACCACGGACGCTTCCTCAAAATTCAGGCGAGGGTTACGTGGGGGGAGCTTGCTCGGGTCTCCATAGCCCAGGTTGCAGAGAAGATTGACCTTCCACTTTCCGTCGGGAAAGAATGCCGCATTCAGTCTGTCGGCGTCGAAACCGGACATAGGCCCGCAATCTAACCCCAGAGCACGCGCGGCCAGGATGAAATAAGCAGCCTGCAATGAACTGTTGCGGAAGGCTGTCTCGTTAATAAGGGTGTGGTTGCCGACAAAATAGGAGCGCATATCAAACTGAGGAAAGAGCCTGGGAAGATTTTCGTGGAATTCCGTGTCCCAGGCGATGATAACCGTTACAGGAGCCGCCATGGTCTTATCGACATTGCCCGGCGCCAGAACTGGCTTGAGAAGCGCCTTGGCACCGGGAGTAGTTAAAAAAACGAATCTGGCGGGTGAGCCGTTGGCACTGGTCGGTCCCAGGCGCGCCAATTCGTAAGCTTTGCGAACGAGTTCTATTGGCACCGGTTCGGGAAGCCACGTAGAGTGTGTTCGCGCTTCGTAAAATAGTTGGTCGAGAGCCGCCTGTGAAATCGGGGTCTTGGTGGCGGCAAAGTTCGACGGTTCAGATTGATTGCGCATTTTGCATTTCTCCTTTTAGCGCGTTCAGCGCGAGCGGCGGGCGTCGAGGCTGAAAGGTCCCGCTCCGAACTGAGAAATCAGCAAGGCGCCGCCGAGCATGGAAACATTCTTCATGAACAGAATCATTTGGATCTGCGCCATCATAGGATCGGGTACCATCCAGAACTTATGCATCATCAAGCTGACAGGAACCAGGAAAAGCACAATGAGCCAGGCGCCCAGTTTTGCGCGATAACCCAATAAGATGCTCAAGCCGCCGGCAATCGCCAGCACGCCGGAGAGTGGAACCGCGATCGCAGCCAAAGGCACGCCTTGCGAAGCCGCATAGCCGATGGTTTGCTTGTTAAAATGATTGGCTCCAGCCATCAGGAAAATCAGCGCGAACAAAAACCGTCCCAAAACGACCACTGCACCCTGCCAAAAGCTTGTTGCCTCCGCATTCTTGGAAATTGCGATCGAATCCGTTGCCATGAACTTCCTCCTTTTGGTTTTTCTGCTTACGAACAACCGCGCAAACTAA
>DASZGG010000220.1:0-1585 GCA_035939025.1 Chthoniobacterales bacterium
GGAACTGGTGGCCAACCTTCTCTGTTCCTTTGTCCTTTTGGAAAAACCTTGGGACGAGGTGCGGAAGCATCTCGACGTGTCAAACTTCGAGCGGGCATTAGAACGGATCAACGGGGCCGAGAGCGTTATCTGGACCATCAATCATATTGGGAATTGGGAGCTTTTCGTCTTCTGTGCAAAGCTTGTTCGTCCTGGCAAGCATGGTGTCATTTACCGTGCGCTACCGAATCGATATTTAGACGCGCATATTCGGCGTGCGCGAGAAAGCACCGGTTTACAGCTCATTGAGCGTCAGCATGGACTTTCGCAAAGTACGCACATATTGAAGGGTGGCGGGATGTTGGCAATACTGGTAGACCAACATGCCGGAGACAAGGGTGTTTGGACCCCGTTTTTCAATCGTTTAGCTTCTACGACCTCTCTGCCGGCGATTCTCGCTACCAAGACGCGTGCCGAACTCCTTCCGGTCGCTATCTATACGGTTGGTCCGGCCCGATGGCGTTTGGAAGCCGGCGAATTCATCCCAAAGCGTGGCGCTTCCATTGAAGAGCTGACGTACCGTATTAATCGTGCGCTCGAGTTTTTGATTATCCGGCGGCCAAGCGATTGGTTCTGGGTTCACCAACGATGGAAAACGCCATCTCCAAAATTTCTGCTCCGAGAATACAAACGGGGCGTTTATGTCCCGAAGAACTGTGATCCCCTGAAACCATTTCGAATCCTGGTGCGTTCCAGCAATTGGTTGGGTGACGCTGTCATGACCACTCCGGCTTTGCGCCGGGTCAAGCGAGGAAGACCGGACATTCGTCTGACCGTGCTGACCCGGTCGAAGTTAGCAGATTTCTGGCGACTTGTTCCTGAGGTCGATGAATTGATTACGATTGACCCTGGTGACTCCATTTTTCGTGTCGCTTCGAAAATCCGAGGCCGCTTTGAAGTTGCAATCCTTTTCCCGAATTCCATAAGAGCCGCCATTGAGGTCCGGCTGGCAGCGATTCCGCGGCGAGTCGGTTATTCTCGGCCCTGGCGGGATTTTTTTGTAAACCAGTTCATTCCTGATGCCCCGTTTCCGGCTCCGTTGCGTCACCAGACAGATCGCTACCTGCGCATCGCGGATCGCATCGGGGCGAATCTGGGTGAACCGCTGCTACAGGAGGTGCGTCGGGCCGCGGAACCTGGGTTGGTCGGGCTTTGCCCGGGCGCCGAATATGGTCCTGCCAAGCGCTGGCCAGAGTTCGGCCTGGCGGCCAGGCAGCTCTCCGAACGCCGAGGAATTCACTGGCTGATCTTTGGTACTGCGAATGAGAGGCCGCTGGCGGCTGAGATCATGAAAACCCTCGGGGCGCACGCAACGGATCTGACCGGCCGCACTTCTGTATTAGAGCTCGCTGCGCAACTTCGCCGGTGCCGGCTGTTGCTGACCAACGATACCGGGACGATGCACTTAGCAGCGTTTCTGGGTGTACCGACAGTCTCG
Organism: Chthoniobacterales bacterium; assembly: GCA_035939025.1. Taxonomy (GTDB): domain Bacteria; phylum Verrucomicrobiota; class Verrucomicrobiia; order Chthoniobacterales; family JAFAMB01; genus JAFAMB01. Next base: position 1,478 of record DASZGG010000220.1, read on the forward strand.
ATATTCGGATCGACGGAGCCACAATTGACGCGACCGATCGGAGAGAGGCATGTGGTGATCCGCCATCATGTGGAGTGCAGCCCATGTTTCCTCCGTAAATGCCCCTTG
>DASZGG010000221.1:0-10151 GCA_035939025.1 Chthoniobacterales bacterium
CACGTCCATAGAACGTGAACAAGCGCACAAATGGCGGGGATAAACATAAAGGGCTGGATCGGTTTCCGGATGTGCAACGCCGGACGCGCGGGAGCGCATCCCTACCAGCCACCAGCCACCAGCCACCAGCCACCAGCCACCAGCCACCAGCCACCAGCTACCAGCCACTAGCCACTAGCCGCTAACTGTTCCTTCGTGTACTCGATGAAGCGCTGAATAAGAGGCTCGAATCGCTCTTTCCGCCAGGCAATCCCGTACCGAATCTTTTGACCGTGGGGCCGAATCGGGATGAATTTTACTCCAGGCGCCGGCTGTCGAGTGATGTGTTCGCCAAAAATCGAAATGCCGAAGCCGGCCGCAACGTATTGAACCGCGGTCCTTGCTCGATCCACTTCCTGAACCACCTTTGGCGTAAACCCGACACGTTGACAAAGTCGCGCTAACCAGGAGCGGTAACTGGGCGCATTTTCGCGCGAGGTTAGGATGAATCCTTCCTCCTTCAATTGTTGGAGGCGTATAAAGGGGCGAGTTGCCAGCGGGTGATCGCTGGGCACTCCGGCCATCGGTTGTTCTTCGACAATACACTCAACCCGCAAACCCGGTGGCGCTTTCCCATCGATGGCACCGATCACTCCCACGTCTAGCCGGTGCGTCGAGAGAGCCTCCAATTGCGCTGTGGGTACCATCTCCGTCAGGGTCACTTCAACGTCAGGATATTTCCGGCGGAAGCGTTTCAGCACTTGCGGCATCCACTCGTGGCTCTGGGCCCCTATGAATCCTATCGCCAGATGACCGGTTTCTGCCCGACCGATTCTGCGGGCCTGTTTGGTGATTTCATCCAGATCGGTGATGATCTTCTTCGCTCCCCGCAAAAAAATGTGCCCGGCGCCGGTCAGTTCTACGCGCCGGCTGTTCCTTTCCAGCAAAACCACGCCCACGGCATCTTCCAAAAGACGGATTTGAGCACTTACCGCGGATTGCGCTACATGCAGCAAGGCAGCTGCCCGGGTGAAGCTAAGCTCCTCGGCAACCGCAACAAAGTAGCGTAGATGGCGAAGTTCCATGCCCGGAGTAAGAAGATCTATCGATCAGTTAAACAGATTACAGCTAGCAAAACAAGCTATTTCTCTTATTGCTAAGAGGGTGTTAGAACAACAACAGAAATGAAACTAATAACGGCGGCGGCGAGTACCTCTTCGGATTCGGGAGTTGCAACGCTTTTGCCGAAACGATTTGCGCCGGAGCTCAGCAGGCCTTCGAGCCCTCCACGAGTACGGTTGGGGCTACAGAAAAAGACACCGGCCAACAAATGGATCTCGCTGGCTATTATCCTCGTCGGGCCGTTTCTGGGGGTGATCGACTTTTTTATCGCCAATATCGGAATTCCTTCCATTCGCAACTCTTTGGGCGCCTCCTTCAGCGAGATTGAACTGGTGATCGCCGGCTATGGCTTGACCTACGCCGTCTGCTTGATCACCGGCGGAAGACTCGGGGACATCTTTGGCAGAAAAGTGACGTTTATCCTTGGGATGGCTGGTTTTACCGCGACGTCGGCTCTCTGCGGCTTGGCACCCACAGCGGGGTGGTTAATTTTTTGGAGGTTGGTTCAAGGCTGCACCGCCGCGGTCATGTTTCCGCAAGCGCTTTCTTTCATCCAAGTCAATTTTGCGGGCCCGTCAAAACGGGTTGCTTTCAGTCTCTACGGCGCAATGATCGGTTTTGGATCGATCGTTGGGCAGATACTCGGCGGCTTCCTCATTCAGGCTAACTTGTTCCATCTCGGCTGGCGACCAATCTTCCTGATCAACTTACCGATCGGCATCATTACGATCGTCAGCGCTTCCATTATTCTCTGTGAATCGCGCGCGAAAGCCGCGCCGAAGTTAGACCTGGGTGGCGTCGCAATCCTAACCGTTGGTCTCGCGCTGTTTTCCTACCCGTTTATGGAGGGCCAACAACAGGGATGGCCCTTTTGGGCGTGGGCTTCGCTATTCGCCTCATTTCCTGTATTATGGGGGTTCTACCTTTTCGAGCGCAGGCAATCCGCGAGAAATCACTCTCCGCTCATCGAGCCTCGGCTCTTTCGGGATCGCGGGTTCGTTATCGGCTTAGTGGTGACCTGCATCTACTTTGCAGGCCATACGTCAATGATCCTCGTGTTGAGCCTTTATCTTCAATACAGCCTTGATTTGAATCCGATGTACGCCGGGTGGGCCCTCGTGCCATTCTCCTTCGCGTTTCTGCTCGGCTCGGCTTTTTCCGGTAAGATCAACGGTCACCTCGGACGCGGCTCGCTTCATCTTGGTGTCGTTATTCTGACGGTTGGAATCGTTGCTCTGGCGTTGGAGGCGGGCAGGGTTCCGGGCCACTTGACGCTGAGCTTCGTCTTAACTTGTTTCCTCTATGGGATCGGGCGCGGCATCGTAACTTCACCTCTTTACAATACGGTGCTGAGCGGCATTCCGCATAAGGATGCCGGTGCGGCGTCCGGCGTAACCTCTACGATGCCCCAACTGGCGAACTCCGTTGGCATCGCGCTCATTGGTGCAGTGGTGTTCAGCGCCATTCCAAAACATGGTGCCACACCTGCCGACTATGCCCACGGCTTTGTCATTTCATCGTTGATTAATCTCCTGATGCTTCTCGTAGCCGCTGCTTTCATTTTTTTAATCCCGAAGACCCGCGGGCGCGATCTCCCGATCGGCGAACCGGTCGCTGCCGAGTCGTAAGCGAAGGCTCCAGCCTTTGCCCCGCCTCCCGTAAGCGAAGGCTCCAGCCTTTGCCCACCTCCCGTAAGCCAAGGCTCCAGCCTTTGCCCGCCTCGTAACGGGGGCCGCAAAAGCTGGAGCTTTCGCTTACGACGGAGAGGCAAAAGCGGGAGCTTTCGCTTACTATTTGGGATGATACACCGCACTGCCGTTGTCGATCCGAAGGCTCAGATTGATTCCAATGTTGTCGTTGGTCCATATGCCCTCATTGAAGGTCCCGTTCAAATCTCTTCCGGCACGGAAATTCAGGGCCACGCGGTGATTACCGGATCGGTTCAGATCGGGAAGAACAATCGGATCGGGTACGGGGCCGTGATCGGTGCGTTTCCTCAGGATCTGAGTTTTGATCCGAACGCGATCTCCGGCGTGGAGATAGGTGAGAACAATGTCATACGCGAATACTGCACCATCCATCGGGGCACGAAGGAAGGCTCAAATACTCTCATCGGATCGAACAACCTTCTGATGGTGGGTGCTCACCTTGGACACAACACGCGGATAGGGAACAACGTAATCCTGGCGAACAATGTCTTACTTGGTGGATACGCTGAAATTCACGATCGAGTCTTTATCGGCGGCGGCAGCGTTGTTCATCAGTTCACAAGAATGGGCACAATCTCGCTGCTGCAGGGTATTTCCGGCGTCGGCAAAGATGTCCCGCCGTTTTCAATCGCCATCGGCAAAGACGGTGTTTCCACGATCAATGTCGTTGGGCTGCGGCGGGCAGGATTCGGTCCGGCATTGCGTAAGGAAGTGAAAGACGCATTCGAGGTGTTGTACCGGAGCGGATTGAATTCAAGCCAGGCTCTCGAGGAGTCCAAAAGGCGTTCTTGGTCAAACGAGGTTTTGTTGTTTTGGGATTTCGTAGCGACCTCGAAACGCGGGATCTGCCCCGTGGTTCGATGGAAGGACACTCGAGGCGAAGCCGGCATGGAGGAGGGTTGAAAAAAGAAGTGAGAGGTGAGAAGTGAGAGGTGAGAGGTGAAAGCCTGCCGCTGGTAATACCGTTCCCCGAGGGGGTTTGGGGCCGAGCCTCAAAGTGAATGCGCGAAAACCCGCCACACGCCTCTCACCTCTCACCTCTCCCCCTCCCCCACGCCCCACGCCACGCACTTTTGTGTTTGATCATCTGAAGCTAGTCGTTTACATACGGCAACTTAATGACGAAAGCCCTGCGCCCCCTGACGATCGGGCTGACACTCCTTGCTGTGGGTTGTGCGGAAAATGGAGGTAAATTGAGTGAAGGCAGAAGCAAGGTTCCAGTCGGCGAACGAAAAGTTATCAAGACCACTGCGTATACCGATTCAGAATCCGGACATCGCAGTTACAGCGTCAAGAATGCGATCGGCTCTCGCTTGCAATCGGGCAGCATGAATAGCGCAGCGGCGGACTGGTCACGCTTCCCGATTGGTACCAAATTCCGGGTTGTCGATAACAACCAAATGTATGTGATCGACGACTACGGTCCTGCTTTGGTTGGCACCGATACCATCGATTTGTACGTGCCATCGCGCCGACTTATGGATCAATGGGGCTCGAAACGCGTAACGATTGAGGTGTTTGAAAAGGGTTCGTACGAAAAAAGTTTAGAAGTGTTGGAACCGCGCCAGAGAAGCCGATATGTAAAGCAGATGGTGCAAAATATCCGAAAGCAAAATGAAGCAAGGTTTTAGCGCTTGAAAGTTTTCGTGACAGGTGGTGCGGGCTACGTAGGAAGCGTCTGCGTCGAAGAACTGCTTCGACGAGGCGACGAAGTCGTCGTTTTCGACAATTTGTCAGAGGGTCACCGCCTTTCGATCGATCACAGGGCGACATTTATCCAAGGCGATTTGCTTGATCTCAAATCGATTTCGCTGGCGTTGAACACATCTGCACCAGATGCAGTAATGCATTTGGCGGCCAATGCGCTCGTTGCCGAATCCATGCTGGATCCGTACAAGTATTTTCAAAACAACGTTTACGGCGGCCTGAATCTTCTCCATGCGATGATTGAAAACGGAGTGAACCGCATAGTGTTCTCTTCGACCTGCGCGACTTTCGGGACGCCCGACCGGATCCCGATCGATGAAAGCTCGCCACAGAACCCGATTAACCCATACGGGGAGTCCAAACTGATGTTTGAGAAGATTCTCCGCTGGTTTGATCAGATTCACGGTCTTACCTTTGTTGTCCTTCGCTACTTCAACGTCGCAGGCGCTTCCGAAAGATTCGGCGAGCACCACCGGATAGAAACACACTTGATTCCGCGGGTCCTGCAAGTCGCGTTGGATCGCTCGCCAAACGCCGAGATTTACGGGGCCGATTTTCCGACTCCGGACGGGACTTGTATCCGGGACTACATCCATGTACTTGATCTTGCTTCAGCGCACATCCTGGCGCTCTCAACTCATAAGAGCGACTTTTTTAATCTCGGAACCGGAGGCGGAACCTCGGTAAGAGAGGTCATCGAGGCCTGTCGCAAGGTCACCGGACATTCCATTCCGGCTGTCGAAAAATCTCGGCGTGACGGCGATCCGCCTCGTTTAGTAGCTTCCTCGGAAAAAGCAAAAGAACAACTCGGTTGGAAGCCGCAGTTCCAGAATATCGAAGCGATCGTCGGGAGCGCCTGGCGGTGGCACGCCGCCCATCCGGACGGTTATCCAGACTAACCCGCAAAAATCACACGCTTTAAGAATCGACGAGCTCATTGCGGGTTAGAAAGCCCAGCACCATATCCTGGCGGACTCCAGTCTTGTGCACTGCCAGGTTGCGAAGGGATATGGTGCTGGGCAGTTTTTGAAAACAAGTGAATCGAAACAAAGCGTTTTAAACTCTGGGACGCACCAGAGCGGGCATGGGCGAAGAGGAAAAGCTTCGAGAAATGCCACGTCGGATCGCGCAGGAGCGCGTCCCTGCCATGCTGCTGCGCCGGATCGCGCGGGGGTCAGTCCCTGCCCGATGGGGTTTTTCCTTGCATTTCGGAGGCCCCGATGTTGCCTTTTGTCTTATTTTATTCCGTTAACAATCCCTCATGAGGCTCCGGATTCTAGGTCTTTGCTTTCTGATTTTGCTGCCGACGAATCTGCTTGCCCAACTCGCATCGACCCCACTCTCGACGCCCACGAATCCACTGGCCGCAGCGACCCCTCCTGGCAAGAGTACGGAGTTTGCTCCGTTGCTACCCTTCCAGAGCGCTCAGAACGCCGGACCAATCCCGGTTGAAATCACGTCCGGAGAAACCCGATTCGAGGGCGGAGTCGCCATTGCAGAAAAGGATGTCGTCGTCCGATACGCCGACGTCACGATTTATTGCGACTATGCAGAATACAACCCGGATACGCACGATATCTTGTTGCGAGGCAATGTCCGATTCTATCGAGAAAGATATGCATTCACCGCCGACCGAGCCATCTACAACCTGCAAACCAAACATTTGAAGATGACTGATTTTGGCGGTCCGAAACAGCCCTTTCAGGTCATTGGCGATACCCTTCTGTCTCTTAAAGAAAACCAATACACGATTCTGAACGGTTTTATCACGACCAGCGACACGTCGAAACCCGATTACCAACTCCGTGCTCGGACGATTCGTATCTATGAAAACGATCGGATCATTCTGTCGAATGTGACGCTATTTGTGGGACGAACGCCGGTTTTCTGGTTTCCTTATGTTTACCAGTCCTTAAATAACCAATTCAGCTATAACCTGGCCCCAGGGTATAACTCGACCTGGGGAGCGTATTTGTTCACGTCGCTGACGTTTCCGATTGCGACGAATGTTAGCGGAACGGTTCACCTCGATTTACGAAGCTCCCGCGGGCCGGCCCTTGGTTTGGAGGTCAATTATCACTTCCGTGAAGATAAAGAGACCACCGGACGCCTGCAGATCTATGGATTGAATGACCAGTCACCGAATATTAACGAGACTGCATTGGGCCGTGTCCCAATCGGTGCTGGACGATACCGCATTGCCTACCAATCCAGGACCTTTATCACCAGCGATATATCGGCTACCATCGATTTCAATAAATTGAGCGACCAATATTTCCTCCAGGATTTTTACCCCAATCTCTTCGCCGTCGATCCTCAGCCGGATACCTACACCGAACTGGTAAAACGCGGCGAAGCTTATACCCTCAGCGTACTGACTCGACCCCAGGTGAACACTTTTCAGGAAACGGCCGAGCGCTTGCCCGAACTAAGCTGGCAGGTCGCACGAACACCGCTTTTCAATGGGCCCATCTTCTACGAGGCAACCACCAGTGCCGCCTATCTGCACCGTGCATTCGCCGCAAAAACGGGCAATGAGTCCGTCGACCTGCAGAGCGGTGCGCTCAATCCCGATTACAACTTTTTTCGCTTGGATTCGTTCCATCAATTCATCTATCCGCACACCTACTTCGGCTGGCTGTCGCTCGTTCCGAGCGTCGGTTTCCGTGGCAGCTACTACAGTACCACGGGGAGTTTCATAGAATCTGATGTTAGCAATCCAATCCCGGAAGGTATCTTGGTAAAACGGGGCGGACGCTCAAGATTTGCTTTGAACACCGACGTGGAGGCTTCCTTCAAGCTCTCGAGGGCTTTCGCGAACGTGCAAGAGAGATGGCTCGGGCTCGATGGTCTGCGTCACATAATCCAGCCTTATGCCGACTTCTCGTGGGTCTCAACCCCAACGGTTCGCCCCTCAGGTATACTCCCCATTGACCAGTATATCCCAAGCACTCAATTGCAAGCGATCGATTTCCCTGAGTACCGCGCGATCGATTCGCTCGATCAGTGGACGATCTTGCGCCTCGGTGTCCGGAACCGGCTCCAGACTCGCCGCGATTCCTCGACTTTAAATTGGCTCGACGTCAACAGCTATTTTGATGTCGATTTCGACAACCCGCTTGCCCAGATCGTTGCACCAGCCACTACCAACGTTTCGCGTACAAACCTTGTTGCCCCGACGCGCGAGCTTTTCTCCAACGTCTTCAATAAGATTCGGTTTCAACCCGTCCCCTGGCTTTACCTTTCCGTAGACTCGCAAGTGCCGCTTTTGGACAAAGGCTTTTGGTCGATAGCTACTTATTTTGATTGGATGCTGAATCCGAATATTGAATTCCGAGTAGGACATCAGTATTTGCAAAGCAATCCATACTACCAGGATACAAGCGAACTCTCCTTTTACAGTTACCTGCGGCTAAACGACAACTGGGGGTTCAGCCTTTATGAAGATTACCAATTCAAGACGGGAATAGTTAACCAACAAACGTACGCAATTCATCGCGACCTGAGTAGCTGGGTTGGTTCGCTTGGCTTTAACATCACTAACAATGGATCCGGTAAAACTAATATTGCCCTCGTGTTGACGTTTACGCTGAAAGATCTCCCGAGACTCGGTTTGCCAATCAACCTGGATGTTGGCAACGCCATCGGCGAATAAGTAAGCGTCCCCTTTGCTTCTTAGGTCGAGCAAAGCGGGAAGCTTTATTTCGAGGACGATTAAGATGAGCACGAAGTAAGAAAGCCCAGGGATCCGAATACCTTCTGCTGGACAAATGGCAGAACCCGGATAATGAGAGAGACTCGTTTGGTTGTCAGCGGAATATGGATATCTCTATTATTGGCTCAGGATATGTAGGCCTTGTGACTGGTGCCTGCTTGGCCGATGTCGGCCATAGTGTCGTCTGCGTAGACAACGACCAAAGAAAGGTCGACGCCCTGCGGAGCGGGCATATACCGATCTACGAGCCCGGGTTGGACGAAGTCGTTCATCGCAACGTTTCCGCGCGCCGGCTGCGCTTTACGAGCAGCATCGAAGATGGCGTTCAGCATTCGCTGATTGTTTTCATTGCTGTCCCCACTCCGCCTCAGCCGGACGGCAGCGTGGACCTCACCTACATCGAACGAGTTGCACGCGAAATCGGCGAGGTACTCAAGGAATATCGTGTCATCGTCGACAAAAGCACCGTTCCGGTCAAAACCGGGGAAAACGTGGCCCAAACTATCCGAAGATATAACAAGGCAGGCGTTGATTTTGATGTGGTGAGCAATCCGGAATTTCTCAGGGAAGGATGCGCTGTCGCCGACCTAATGAATCCAGATCGAATCGTTGTCGGATCGAATAGCGATCGCGCGCTGGCCCTGATGAAGAAGGTTTATGAGCCGTTCATGGCTCCAATCATGGTGACCGACGTGAACAGCGCGGAACTGATTAAGCATGCGGCAAACTCCTTCCTGGCGCTAAAGATTTCATACATCAACGCGATTTCGGCCATCTGTGAAGCGAGCGGTGCTGACGTCGAGAAGGTCGCCGACGGGATCGGAGCCGATAGGCGAATTGGCCGCAGCTTTCTGAACGCCGGCCTCGGTTACGGAGGGTCTTGCTTCCCTAAGGATGTCGCGGCTTTCATTGCGATCAGCGAACAATTGGGCCTGCCATTCTTGCTTCTCAAGGAAGTCCAGCGTGTCAATTTGACGCAGCGTGAGCGATTTGTGAAAAAGATCAGGGATACGCTTTGGGTCTTAAGGGATAAACGCATCGCGGTGTGGGGCCTAACGTTCAAACCAGACACCGACGACGTGCGCAGCTCTGTCGCAATTGATCTCGTCAATAGCCTGTTACAAGAGGGCGCCATTGTCCGGGCATACGATCCTAAAGGAATGGACAAAGTCGCGGAACTCAACCTGTGCGCGGGTGCGACTCTTGCAAAGTCTGCGCTCGAAGCGGTTGAAAACGCCGAAGCGCTCGTTCTGGCAACCGAGTGGAGTGAGTTTCAAGCGATCGATTTTGAGCCTGTGCGAAAAGCCATGCACACACCGATCATCTTCGACGGTCGTAACCTATTCGACCCGGAAACCATGAAGAAACTTGGTTTCCGATACTTCGGGATCGGACGAGCCGGCACGGTCTGAGGCTGGGGAAGAGACGTGTCGGCGTATGGGCATATGGGCGGTGTCGGCGTCTTCGCCAAACGCGCGTGGAAAACGTTCCTGTGCGCGTGGCGGGTAGGGTTGCGCTCCCGCGCGACCGGCGTAGCACGTCTCTGCAAGCCTACCTTCGCTGATTTTGCCCCGCACCCCTTTAGATTGCGCGTTCATTGGACGTGCGACGCCGGACGCGCCGGAGCACAACTACCATCGGAGGCGCTGGACCGGACGTCAGCATCGGACGCGCAGCGGCGGATCGCGCGGGAGCGCGTCCCGCCGACACGCCGACCCGCCGATACGTTTCCGCCCAACGCCGACACGCCGACCCGCCGATACGCCGACACGCTCCCTCCGCGTGTCACGCGATTTCGGTAGAACTTCCCGGATTTTGTGGAACGTTAGAGGGCTGTCCCACACCTTTGTTCACCTCCAAGGCTACGATCACCCCGGGACCCTGGAGCGGCTCTATGGCAGGCAAAAATCCGCGCCTCT
>DASZGG010000222.1:0-9182 GCA_035939025.1 Chthoniobacterales bacterium
GTGTCAAACGGTTTGCCTTTCTTTTCGACCAGCGGGCGTGCCAGGAAAAAAGTGACGATACCTAGCAGGGCCAGCAGAACGAAATAAATACTAAATCGATTAACCTGGAAAAATCCGATTGAAAACTCGTTCTTTGCCAACACATCGAGAAAGATTCCCCAGAAAATTGGAGACAGACCGAGACTCAGAGAAGCGAAAACCGTGAAAAGCGAAAAAAAGTGGTTTCGCCCCATTTCGGGCATGGTATCCATCGCTATCCGTGTGTTCGCTATGGAGAAGAGCCCGCCCGCGACGCCGAGGACAAGGTAGTTAAATCCGACGAAAAGATAGTGCGCAGGAACCGTCCCGCTGGTGACCAGCACCCAAAAAATGATGCCCCAAAGATAGAGCGTCATCGCGAGCCGGAGAAGCGGTTTGCTGCCGGTCCGTTCAAGCACAAGACCAAAAAATGGAACACTCGCGAATGCTCCGACCGCCGCCGCCAGACTCACAGCGAGTACCTCTCCTGCCGTGTACCCCGCCCTGCCTTCAAGAAACGCGATGACGAATGCCGCCAAGCCACCGACAACCCAGTTATAGACGACGTTAAAGATCAGCAGCTTGGTAAAGGGAGGATACCTCAGGATCTCTAACCACGGGACCGGCTGACCCGAGGATCGAACTTGTTCTCCTATCTTAACATCAGGAATCTTGCGAACGAAATGAAGGCTTAACGTTCCTGCGCATGCGCTGACGAAAAAGAGAAGAGCAAATTGCCAAGGCTGAGCGCCGGACCACAAAACGAGCGTCGAAATCGCGATGGCAAACAAGCCACCACACTGCATGTGGAGTTGGTCATAACGCAGAAAGCCACCTCGAGCGTTCTCAGGAACGAGCGCTGTCAGCCAGGGAAGCCAGGCCCCTGTCGAAACGCCTCGGACAACGTTGAACAGGAAAAGACAGGTAAGCATAAGCTCGATCTGCACCGCGTGAGGGAAAAAAACGAGCAAGGGCAGCAGGGACAAAATGAACAATAACACCGCACGAACTGACCAACCGGATAAGACAAATCCTTTATAGCCAACCTTCGGAATGAAATAGGCCGTTGGAAGCTGGAGCACGGTCATGAGCGGTGCCAGGGAAGCGACGATCCCGATGGTGGTTGCACTACCTCCCAACGCTTTGGCGTACAACACCATGGGCGCACCAAGCGTGATCTGGAAATTAATAGCGTTGAACAGACTGAACCGATAAGAATTATTTGCCTGAGGTGGAACCTTTGTCGCAACTACCGATGCGGTCGTCATTCTTGCGATTTTGGTTTCAGATGCGGAAATAGAATAACGTCCCGAATGGAATCTGCTCCGGTCAGCATCATCACCAGGCGATCAATGCCAACCCCGATCCCGCCTGCAGGCGGCATACCGTGTTCCAGGGCGAGGAGAAAATCTTCGTCCAACTTCTGGATTTCCTCACCGACCTGATCCAGGAGCCGACGACGCTGCACCGTGGGGTCGTTCAGCTCCGAATAACCCGGTGAAATCTCCTGGCCGTTGATAATCAATTCGTAGACATCAACCACAGCCGCATTCTCGGCATTCTGTTTCGCCAATGGAACCAGCTCTTTAGGCAAATGCGTCACAAACACGGGGTCGATCGTTTGTTCTTCCACGAGTTTCTCGAATACTCGCTGAGTGATCTCAAACTCCTCCATCTCGGGATGCACTTCGACGCCGAGGTTCCTGCAATGCGACAGCTTCTGATCGCGGCTTCGATCAAACCACCTATCGTCAACCTGCCGAATCAAGTCTTCATAACGAGCCCGTTTCCAAGGACGGGATAAATCAATCGTTCGCTTGATATTTCCCTCGCTATCCTTGTGCGCCACCTGCAGCGATCCAAGGACGCTCTCCGCCAACGTGGAGATCATTTCTTCGACGAGATTTGCCATGAGCTCAAAGTCAGCATACGCCCAATAGACCTCCAGCATTGTAAATTCCGGATTGTGACGCCGAGAAATTCCCTCGTTCCGAAAGTTGCGATTCAGTTCAAATACCTTCGTAAAACCGCCGACCAGCAGCCGCTTCAAATAAAGCTCCGGAGCGATTCGAAGGAAAAGATCGATGTTCAGAGCGTTGTGATGGGTCTTGAATGGCTGAGCCGCGGCTCCGCCGGCAATCGGTTGCATCATTGGAGTCTCGACCTCCAGGAAGCCTCGGTCGTGCAAAAATCGCCGAATCTCCCGGACGATCCGAATCCTCATCAGGAAGACGTCGCGCGACACCGGGTTTGCGATCAAATCGAGGTAACGCTGCCGGTTGCGAACCTCGACATCACTGATCCCATGCCACTTGTCCGGTAGCGGGCGCAATGTTTTGGCCAATATTTGGAACTTTTCTACGCGAATCGTCGGTTCCCCAGTCTTGGTGATAAAACTTTCCCCTTCGACCCCAATAAAGTCGCCGATATCGAGAAGTTGAAAAATTTCAGCTTGTTCTGCCGGGAGTTCTCTCAGGTTCACGTAGATTTGCAGGCGCCCGCTCAAATCGCTGACGTCCATAAACTGACTCTTGCCCATATTGCGAAGGGCAGTAATCCGACCTGCCGCGCGAACCGGCCTGCCCTCCAGGAAGTCTTGACGTACTTCACCAATCGTCCCGGAAACATCGAACCGGCCGCCGAACGGATTAACCCTTCGCTCGAGTAACTGCTGCAGCTTTTGGCGGCGGAAAGCGAGAAGTTCGTTTTCTTCCATGGAACGCTGAATTAGGAGTTCAGGAGTTCAGGAGTTCCAGAAGGGGAAACTGACTTCCGGTTCACCAATGCTTCGGAGTTTAGGCGTTTCATACTCACATGGTTTGCCGGCCTGGAGAGCTCCTGCAACTCATGAACTCCTGCAACTCATGAACTTCCGGGACGACTGTCTCGGGCTGATTCCTATCCCTCAAACTTACCGTGCCGCTCGTCAATGATGATGTCGCGGTAGGTTTTTCCAGACGGAATCATAGGCATAACATGTTCGGTGTACGGGGTCATGACATCCAGGATGTAGCATTCATCGGCATCCAGCATTCGTTGCAGCGCCGGCCTGAGATCTTTCTTATCAATGACCCGTTCGCACTTCACTCCGAATCCGCGACAGAGCTCGACATAGTCCGGGTAGATCCGATCTCTATTTCGAGGATCGCCCAAGAATGTATGGCCTCGATTGCTGTTGTAGAACCGATCTTCCCATTGCACGACCATCCCCAGGTGCTGGTTATTGATGATGATCGCCTTGGCAGCAATCCCTTCCACATGAGCGCAGGCGAGTTCCTGAACATTCATCAGGAATGAACCGTCCCCGTCGATGTCAATTACTTGCCGATCAGGAAAAGCAACTTTCGCCCCGAGCGCAGCCGGGAACCCGAATCCCATCGCACCAAGCCCGGCGGAGGTGAGGAATTGGCGTGGATGATTAAAGTCATAATATTGACCTGCCCACATCTGGTGCTGCCCAACACCCGTTGTAATGATCGCTTCGCCCTTGGTCATTTCATATAACAGTCGGATCAAGTATTGAGGCAAAACCGCTTCGTTCGTATCCTTGAAATCCAAGGGATAGCGCTTTTTCCATTGATGGATCTGTGCGAGCCAGTCTGGAAAAGGACGAAAATCCTTCGGGGCACGCTCGTAGCCACCCGCCGCAAGCAAGCGATTAAGCTCTCCGATAGCGTATTTGATGTCGCTTAGGACTGGCAGTTTGACGACCTTGTTCTTATTCAACTCCGAGAAATCAATGTCGATGTGGACGATCGTGCCGTGCTCGGCGAACTTCTCGACCTTCCCGGTAACGCGATCATCAAAGCGAACACCCAAAGCTAGCAAAAGATCTGATTCGTTGACGGCGCAGTTTGCGTACACCGTTCCGTGCATTCCGAGCCATTTCAGAGAGAGTGGATGCCCTTCCGGGAAACCGCCGATCCCCATAAGCGTCGTGGCCACAGGGATTTGTGTCCGTTCTGCAAACTCCAGCAACTCGCTCGCAGCGTCCGAAGAGATAATCCCGCCTCCGGCATAAATCATCGGTCTCCGGGCCGATTTTATCAGCCCAATGATCTCATTCAAGGCAACCGGATCCGCTTTCGGCGACGCTCGATATCCGCGCAAGGTCAATTCGCTCGAGAAAACCGGTTGAGCCATCTGGTTCTGGATATTCTTTGGAATGTCGATGACAACCGGACCCGGCCGGCCGGTTCTTGCGATGTGAAAAGCTTCCTTCACCACGCGCGGAATCTCATGGATATCCATGATCAGGTAACTGTGCTTGACGATTGGCAGCGTCATTCCAAAGACGTCCGTTTCCTGAAAAGCGCCGCGCCCGATCATCTCCTGTGGAACCTGGCCCGTGACTGCCACCATGGGAATTGAATCCATGTAGGCGTCCGCTATCCCGGTGACCAGGTTCGTTGCTCCGGGACCGGAAGTTGCCATGCAAACGCCGGGCTTCCCGGTGGCTCGGGCATACCCTTCAGCGGCGAAGCTTCCTCCCTGTTCATGCCGAGGAAGAATCGTCCGGATTATTTTTGACCGGGTCAGGGCCTGATGGATCGGCATACTGGCCCCGCCCGGATAAGCGAAAATTACCTCTACGCCCTCCCGCTCCATGGCGGTGACAAGGATTTCGGCGCCATTCATCGTTTCACCCAGTGCGGGGGCTTGACGCGTAGTGGCCAGCTGTTTTGCAGTAGAGGTTTTCATAAAAGAGTCGGGTATTATAAAGGGTGCTGCCCAGGTGATCAAATAGCATTCCAAAGTGGCCACCTTTCCCATTGGATGTACAGTAGAAACCTATGATTACGCGACGCGAAGCAATCAAAGCTGTGGCTCTAGCCGCAGGTGCTTTAACCGTAGTTCCCTCCTTTCTCCAAGGGCAGACTTCCGATTCGAGCACCGGCGGTTCGACATACCCGTTCAAACTGGCACCTCTTGGGTACCCATACGATGCTCTCGAACCCTACATCGATGCGCTGACGATGCAGATTCATCACGACAAACACAATGGCGCTTATGTCGATAACCTGAACAAGGCAATCGCTCAAGCACCCGAATCCGTTCAGAAAATGTCCCTGGAGGAGTTGTTGCTGAACCTTGACAAAGTTCCGGATAACATCCGAACCGCGGTACGGAACAACGCTGGAGGCCAGTACAATCATTCCTTCTTCTGGAAGCTCCTCAAGAAGAACGAAGGGGGCAAACCGACCGGCGAACTCGCCACGGCTATCGACGGAACGTTCGGCAGTTATTCAGCGTTCCAGGATAAACTCGGTGAAGCTGCCGTCAAGGTGTTCGGGAGCGGCTGGGCCTGGTTGGTCGCGGATGGCAAACAACTCGAAATTACGACGACACCAAATCAGGATTGTCCGATCTCGAAACCGCAGACGAAAGAAATTCCAATCGTCGGTATCGACGTATGGGAACACGCCTACTACCTCAAATACCAGAACCGTCGTGCAGAATACGTAAAAGCATTCTGGAACGTGATAAACTGGGATTATGCCGCTGAGCGGTACGCCTCGGCGCTCAAGACAACCTGATGGCGTTCACCGTTCGGCGTTCGGCGTTCGGCGTTCATGAGTTACCATCCCTCTCACCTCTCACTTCTCACCTCTCACTTCTCACCTCTCACTTCTCACCTCTCACTTCTCACCTCCCGCCCTCCGCATGGCGCGCCTGTTCGATCTAAATCCACAACAACTCGAAGCGGTCAGGGCAACCCGAGGCCCAGTTCTGATTCTCGCGGGAGCTGGGACTGGGAAAACACGCGTCATCACCACTCGGATCGTTTATCTGCTACATGAAGGAGCGGCTGCCGATAAAATTTTGGCCGTTACTTTTACCAACAAGGCAGCAAACGAAATGCGCGATCGGGTCAACTCCATGATGGAGAAGGGCAAGGCTTCTAAATTAACCATCTGCACATTCCACGCCTTGTGTCTCAGGATCCTCCGCCAGGACATCGATAAGCTGGGGTATAAAACTAACTTTTCAATCTATGATGAAAGTGACCAATTAGGCCTGATCCGCAAGATCATTCCGCGATTAGCTGCCGTTAACGAAAAGTTAGATCCGCATCTGGCGCGCAACTTTATTAGCAAAGCCAAGAATCAGAGTTGGAAAGTGCCCCCCTCCGAACAAACGTTGGCGGCCGCAGTGTACCATCGTTATCAAGAACAGTTAAAAACTTTCAATGCCGTCGACTTCGATGATCTACTAATCCTTACCGTCCGATTGTTAGACGAATATGCTGACCTCCGGACCAAATGGGAAAACCGCTTCGAGTTTGTCATGGTCGACGAATTCCAGGACACCAACCGTTTACAATTTGAGTTAGTGCGTCAGCTCGGTGGGTCGCACCGGAACGTCTGTGTAGTTGGTGACGATGACCAAAGCATCTACGGATGGCGTGGAGCAGAAATCTCTAACATTCTTGAGTTTGAACATCATTTTCCACATCCGAAGATTATTAAACTCGAACAAAATTACCGGAGCACCAATGCGATTCTCGGTGGAGCAAACAGCATCATCCGGCGCAACCCGCGGAGAAGACCAAAATCCCTCTGGAGCGAGAACGGTGACGGGCAAGCGATTCGTATCGTACAGGTGCCGGACGATCGAGAGGAAGCCAATTTTGTGGTCGGCGAAATTCAAAAACAGCAGTTAGCTGAGCAGTGCCGCTGGACAGAATTCGCCGTTATCTTTCGAATGAACGCCCAATCCCGACTAATCGAGGAGAATCTGCGGCGATGGCAGATCCCCTACCGCGTCGTCGGCGGGCGCAGTTTCTTTGATCGACGTGAAGTCAAAGATTTGTTGGCCTATTTGACTTGTCTGGCCAATCCGCAGGATGACGTAAACCTATTGCGAATCATTAACACTCCGGCGCGGGGAATTGGCGCCTCGACAATCGAATTGGCCATTCAGGAGAGCAACACCTCAAAGAAGAGTGTCTTTGAAGCCCTGGAGTCAGAGGCGTTCCAGCAATTGCTAACCCAGCGTACTCGGGATTCCATTCGGAAGTTTACGGAACTCATGGACGAGTATGAGACAAGGGTATGCCAACCGTTGGCAGACGTTACCAAAATAGTCGAAGAATTGCTTTCTCGGATCGACTACTTCCAGGATTTGCGGCGGGGCTGTAAGAGTCCCGAAGAAGCGCTAAACCGTGAGGAGAACGTACGAGAGTTGGTACGTGCGCTGTCGGATTATCAAGCGCGGTCCACCGATGGGCTGCCCGGATTCCTGGCCGAAATGGCTCTCAATCAAGATCGTGCTGAAGAGTCTGATAGCGGCACAAGTGGTGTAACCCTTATTACGTTTCATGCTGCAAAAGGTCTGGAATTCCCCAACGTTTTTTTGATAGGCCTGGAGGAGGGCCTCTTGCCTCATAGCCGCTCCAAGCTCGAAGGTAGCCTGGACGAGGAACGAAGGCTCTTCTACGTCGGAATCACTCGGGCCATGCGCAATCTAACCATCACTCACTCCACAAACCGCATGAAGTACGGAAATTCATCACCCTGTCAGCCGAGCTCATTTTTGGGGGACTTGGATTCGCGCTTCACTGAGATACTTAACTTCCACGAACTGGCGAATAAACCTGCCAGCGAAGGAACAGCCCGGTCACATTTCGCGAAGATGCGGGAGCTGTTGGGGAGAGAAGTGCCGGGCAGACCGTTCGGCGTTGATCGGACACCCAAGAGACCAGCATAAAATTATGCACAAGTCTCCTACTCAATAACCTCGAAGTGGCTCATTAATCTGAATAGTTCATACCGCTCTTCGATTTCCTCTCTGGAAAGCGCTTTGATCCTGTCGAGGCTGAAGGATTCCACACAAAAGCTGGCCATCAAACTGCCATAGACCACGGCCTTCTTCAGGTCGGCGAATTCGAACGATTCCTTTTCGAGGCTCGCCAGATAACCAGCAAAGCCGCCAGCAAAACTATCTCCTGCTCCGGTCGGATCATGGATGTCTTCCAGAGGAAACGCACCGCAGCTGAAGAATTGATCCTGGCTCAACAGCAGGCACCCGTGTTCGCCCTTCTTAATCGCAACGAACCTGGGTCCCAGCTGGAGGATGGCCCGGCCGGCCTTAATCAAGCTGGTCTCCGCCGTCAATTGGCGGGCTTCGCTGTCGTTCAGCACCAGAAGATCTACTCTTTTGAGCAAATCAAGCAATTCCGGGCGGGTCGTTGTTATCCACAGATCCATCGTGTCTGCGATCACGAACCGGGGATCTTCCACTTGATCTAGCACATGATATTGCAGAATCGGGCTGATATTCCCTAAAAGAATGATCGGTGCCCTCTGGTAAGCATCTGGAAGTTTCGGCGTAAAATTTTCGAACACGTTTAGCGCAATGTTAAGCGTTTTCCGCTGATTCATGTCCCACTCATATTCACCCGACCAGCGGAAGGTTTTTCCGTCGGCGACTTGCACACCGTCGAGATTGATTCCTCGTGACTTGAAGAGTTCGATGTACTCCTGCGGAAAGTCCGAACCAACGATCCCCACGAGTTTCACCGGCGCAAAAAAGCTCGCAGCGATCGAAGCGTAAGAAGCAGCTCCGCCAAGCACGTCACGGCGCTCTTCAAGCTGGGTCTTAATGCTATCGATGCCTATGGAACCAACGACCAGAACTGACATACGTTAAGCACTCAAGCACTCAAGCACACGAGAGTTCAAGAATAACGAATGGTCTCGCGCCGAATTTTCCCATCGCACCATTCTTGAGTTCTCTACACCGTTGTCCAAAATAAACGTTAGTTAGACAGAGTAGTCTTGGATTGGAGCCGCTATGCGGGCGTATAGACTCCATCTCGGCGAAGAAGCCCTGGTGTACTGTCTCGCATATAATGGTGACGTCGTTGGGTCCGGCAAGGGAAGCGTGTCGGCGTGTCGGCGTATCGGCGTCTCAGGAGACGCGTTTTCGCAACGTGCGGCACGATAGAGGCGCTGCACCGGATGTCCTTATCGGACAGTCTACGGCGGCTCGCGCGGGAGCGCGTCCCGCGCCCGCGAAGTGGCTCGGTCCTATCACTCCTACAGTGTATACCAAATCGTGGTTGCGGCTTCTCCTTGGTAGGCAACTTCAGTCGCCCGATTTCCGCGTGAACGGAACAAACCGAACGGGGCAAAGCACCCGTTTTCGCATTGCTCCCGAGC
>DASZGG010000223.1:0-8153 GCA_035939025.1 Chthoniobacterales bacterium
GATCACTAGATGTTGAAAGATTCCAATAACCGTCGTAGAGTCCCCAGTCTAGTTTTTGTATGAAGCATCCCGAGAAAGTCTTTCGGCCTTTAGAAAGCGAATTGAGGGCATCTGCCCCCTTCTATTTTTCGCTTCTCAGAAGCTTGAACCGCGAGCCTTACGAGGAGGACGGCAAGCTCTGCCTGGAAGTTCCAGACAACACCATCGCTGCCCGTTACCTAACCTGTGAAAAATTCCGAGCCTATCTAAAAGACTTCTCGCGAAGAAATGGCGATGAAGTCTTCGTCAAAGTGACGCATTAACGCTGGCGAAGGTCTGTACTACATGGGGAATAGCGGTCCTTCTCCCGGGCAAAAAAAACTTGAACGGGCGCTGTTTGCAGCGCCTGGAGGTCCCAGCTGGAACACTGGCAATCCTTTGCATAGATCACGGTTCACCTTGAGAGCTCATAATGAATGGCCCGGCAAGATTGACCGCTTGGGCTAGCCCTTTTTCGGCACGCAGTTTCAGGAGCCAGTTGCGTTGCACCTCGGCTAAGGCTTCAGGAGCAGTCCCGGTTTTGTGTGCGGCTTCGTAAAAGTCGCTCATGATCTGCACGGTAACCTCATCGCTGATCGGCCACAGCGTCATTAAGAGGTCTTGCGCGCCAGCTTGGATAAAGCCTCTTCGCAAGCCCATGACTCCTTCTCCGGCTCGCGCTTCTCCTGAGCCGGTGTCACACGCCGAAAGCGTCACTAACCAGGTTCCTTGCAAATCGAGGGTACTCACATCTTCAGCGGTCAGAATCCCGTCGTTTTCGACCGGCGGCACCTCTTCCCGTTTCCAGGCCTCAATCGTAGTTTGAGCTCCAGCCAAAGCTAACCCGCTGCGGTGCATCGGGTTCTTGAAAAACTTCGATTTGGTAACGCTCTGCCGACCGCCCAACTGCTCTTCCGGTTCGGTTTGGGTTCTGGTCGGATCCTCTTTAGCGAAAAAACCATGGGTCGCCAGATGCAGAATGTAGGGCGAATGAATCTTAAGCAGCGCTTCTTTTGTCGCTTCTTTCGCGGTGAACTCGATAGGCGTCCAACCCCATCCGGCAAACTTCTTGATCAGTTCATCACTTTCCTTCTGCGTGCCTTCTAAGCTCCCAAAGCTCCAATCCTCGATTTCCCTCTTCTCGCTGCCTCGAATCGACTTTGAGGCTCCATCTGAGGAACGATCCTCCGCTTTGGTCAACCTTGGTGTTGAGGCGAGACCAAAATCCGGATTAGCAAACAGAACAACTTCTTTAGCGGTTGAAGGCTTAGGCTCGCGCAGCAGGTCGCGTCCGCTAGCAACGTACTGGACATTGTAGGTTTGAGCCAGGAACTGCTTATCCTTGGTCAGTAAGGTCGCGAAGGAGATAAAGTTAAGCTCCCCATCCGGGCTGATGATGATCCTTTTTGTCTGACTTGGCAGCGCCTGGCCAATCGGCTCCCACAGCACCTCATAGAGCTTCTGTAGATTGTCCGAGAGTTCATCCTCTTCCCGCGAATCTCGAACCAAGGTGCCGTATCGTCGCACTAAATGTTCTATCTCGTTCGCTTTACCGAGCGGAATCCAGAGCGGAGCACCTTTGGAGAACAACACAATAGCTCCGTAGCGCGGCTCCGATTTTCCTTTGCCCAAGTAATACCAATAATGCAGGTACTCAATGAGCGCGCCATCGTTGGGAATGGTCGACTGCACCTGCTCGAGGCTCACACCTAAAGCGTGCCGCGCCCTGCCCAGACCGGCAACATGCTGCGCAAGTTGACTCTCTATACTCTCGACCTCTCCTTCGAGTACCTCGATTCGCTGGTTTGTCTCAGCGGAGAGCTTTTGGGCCGGTTCCAAAAGCAGCGGCCCCAATTGCCTTTTATCCAAGTTAAGGTGCTCCACCAGCTTCTGATCCTGACTTCTTGCTTCAGCCAGCAGGCGATCTTCGACGATCGAATCCAATACTACGCCTTTGTAGCGTAGGACTGCTGCGGCTAAGTCGGTCTCGGTTCCTTTTAGAAATGGGAAAAGACTATAGGGGTGAAAGATGTCTAAATACGCCAAACGCTGCTCTTCCGAGGTGAATGAGAATATCTTCGAAAGAATCGTTAACTCTGCCGCCGACGCTTGGCGGGCAAAGGCTGCGGCCTGGTCGATCCGGCCAAGGTCAAACTCTAACACTGCAAGGTTATCAAGGCTCTGCGCCGTGTCGGGATGTTCCGGCCCAAGAACCTTTTGCCGGATCTGGAGCGCTTCCTGATAGAGCGGTTCGGCTTTGGCGTACTCGTCCATATCCTCGTAGAGCCCGCCCAGATTGTTGAGACTCTGCGCCGTATCGAGATGTTCTGTGCCCAAGAGCTTTTGTCGGATCTGGAGCGCTCCCTGGTAGAGCGGTTCGGCTTTGGCGTACTCGCCCATTGCTTCGTACAGCGCGGCCAGGTTATTGAGGCTCCTCGCCGTGTCGGGATGTTCTTTGCCCAGAATCTCCTGCAAGATCTGGAGCGCTTCTTGAAGGAGCGGCTCGGCTTTGGCGTATTCGCTCATATCCTGGTACAGCGAGGCCAGGTTATTGAGGATGGTCGCCGTTTCGCGATGCTCTGGCCCTAGGACCTTCTGCAAGATCCGGAGCCCTTCCTGGTAGAGCGGTTCGGCTTTGGAATACTCGCCCATAACCCGGTACAGCTCCGCCAGGTTATTGAGGCTCACGGCGGTGTCGGGATTTTCAGAGCCTAAGACCTTCTGCCGGATTCGGAGCGCCTCCTGAAGGAGCGGTTCAGCTTTGGCGTACTCGCCCATCGCCTGGTACAGCTCGGCCAGATTATTGAGGCTCTGGGCCGTGTCGGGATGTCCAGAGCCGAAGACCTTCTGCCGGATCCCGAGCGCTTCTTTAAGGAGCGGTTCGGCTTTGACGTATTCGCCCATCGCCCAGTACAGCGAGGCCAGGTTATTGAGGCTGTTCGCCGTGTCGGGATGTTCCGGCCCAAGAACCTTCTGCCGGATCTGGAGCGCTTCCTGGTAGAGTGGCTCGGCTTTGGCGTAGTTCCCGATCTTTTGGAAAATGAACCCAAGGTCGTTCAGGGCATCGGCGGTCTTGGGGTGATCTGGACCCAAAGTGTGCTTTGCCACTTCAACCGCTCTTTCCGCAATGGGTATCGCCTCCTGATATTTTCCTTGTTCAATCAGTTGGTTTACTCGCTGATTCAGTGCGCCTGGGTCATCCTCTTCTGCCAACGATGCCTCGCACACGAGAATCCACAGACCAAGCGCTAACAGCACAACCGATGATTTTTGCAGTCGTGGAGCCATAAACCTATCTAGCCGCTCTCATGTGTCGGGTTCCTCCCGCAGCACGGACCTGTAGCTGCGGTGATGGTCGCAATAATGGACTTGTTCATCAGCAGGACCTCCACTGTCTTAGCGGGTTACTTACTGCCGTACCCAAGATCGTCATACAGCGTCACAATGACGGATAAGCGAGGAGGCTTACGTTTTGCCTCGCTGCGGATTCTTAATCCGAACGCGAGCATTCGACTTGAGCAGATACTGACCGTCGATAACCACGTTCTCTCCCTCCGCCACACCGTTCTCAATGAGAGTAAAACCACCTTCGCTGGTCCCAACTTTGACCGCTCGGACTTCAGCGGTGAGGTCCGGACGAATAACATACACAAAATCACCGTTTGGTCCCTGGTTGACCGCACCCGAAGGAACGACCAGTGCTTGCCTGCGTGTATCGACCAGGAGGCGAACATTCACAAATTGGCCCGGCCACAGATCAAGTTGTCGATTCTGGAAAACCGCCTTTAGCTTCACTGTGCCGGTTGTGTCATCGATCTGGTTGTCAACCGCGCCCAATTCTCCTCGAGCCAAAGCTTGGCTATTCTCCTGATCCATAGCCACCACGGCAAATGAATAGTTTTTCGGATTGGCGGCGATTCTCCGATTGATCTCGTGTAGATCGTTTTCTGGCAATGTGAAGACCACTGAGATCGGTTGGAGTTCGGTAATCATCGCTAGGCCTCCTTGGTCATTGGCGTGCACAATATTGCCTTGGTCAACCAGTCGAAGCCCTACTCGCCCATCGATCGGTGAGGTTATATTGGTGTAATCCAGTTGAACCTTGGCGTTATCCACGGCTGCGCCATCGGCTTTCACTAACGCTTCGAGCTGGGCAGCGGTAGCTTGTTGCAGATCGAGTGATTGCCGATCTAATACCCGTTTATCGAACAATTCAGTATCCCGACCGAGTAGCTTTTGCGCATAGTCAAGCTGAGCCTGATCCTGGCTCTGCTTGGCCACAGCCTGATTTAACACTGCCTGATATGGCCTAGGATCAATCTGCAATAGTAGATCCCCGGCCCGGACGTTCTGGCCTTCACGGAAATTCACTTGCACGATTTTACCGTCAACCTGCGCCCTGATCGTCACCGTGTTCAACGCCTGAACTTTTCCGAGTCCGTTTAGGTAGACCGGGACGTCCTCACGCCGGACTTTCTCCGTTGCCACCGGAATCGCGTCGTCGGCCACGGGCTTCGCCGATAAGGCACCGGAAGAGGTTTGCCGCACGAGGTCAAATACGATCGCTGCTCCCACCAGCGAGACGCCTACCCAGATGAAGTTTCGAATACGCATCGAATGAAGTGTCTTTTGCTATCGGGTCACGATTTCTTCGAGGTACTGCTCTTTAGTTGCCGGTCGTTGGCTGCCTCGACCGCGTCTGCCTCTAGTCCATTGGACGAGTCGATCCATGCTCAGGAAGATAATCGGAACGGTATATAGCGTCACAAATTGTGATACGAGCAGGCCGCCGATCACTGCCACCCCCAAAGGACGCCTTAGTTCGGAACCGGCCCCGCTACTGATCAGCAACGGTATAGCTCCAAGCAGGGCGCACATGGAGGTCATCATGATTGGACGGAACCGCAACAAGCTGGCTCTGAGAATCGCATCAAGAGCGCCCAGCTTCTGCTCCCTTTGCAGGCCCAGGGCGACATCAACCATCATGATCGCATTCTTTTTGACAATGCCGACCAACAGGATGAGACCGATGAGGGTTATTACCGATAAGTCATATCGAAATAGCCACATGGCCAGCAAGGCTCCGAACGTAGCCGAAGGTAAAGCCGAGAGAATCGTGATGGGATGAATGAAACTTTCGTAAAGAACACCGAGGATAATATAAACTACCAGAATCGCCGCGATGATCAGGATCGGTTGGCTCGCCAGCGAGTCCTGAAAAGCCTGAGCGGACCCTCGAAAGGCGGCGGTTATGCTAGCGGGTTTTTTGATGTCCGTTTCTAGCTTTTGGATAGCATTGACGGCGTCGCCCAGAGAGGCTCCGGGCGCTAAATTGAATGACAATGTCACCGAAGGGAATGGTCCGAGGTGGTCGATTGCGAGCGGCGTGAATGATGGCTCCAAGTGCGCGATGGTATCCAATGGTATTTGCTGACCGGTGTTCGGAGATTTGATGCGAATGGCTTGCAGACCGCTCGTGTCCAAATGCCAATTGGGTTCGACCTCCAGAATAACCTTGTGCTGATTCAGTGGACTGAAAACCGTCGCCACTTGACGCTGGCCGAATGCGTCATAAAGGATTTCGTCTACATTATCCGGCGAAATCCCATATTTCGCAGCTTTGTCCCGGTCAACCGCCACCACAGTGGAAGGAGCGGATGGGTTCAGGTCGCTGGCGACATCCTGTAGCTCAGGTAACGACTCGAGCTTGCTCTCATAAATTTTCGCCCACTTATACAAATCGGTGAGATTGCTACTTTGCAACACATATTGATATTGTGTCTGCCCTCCCGCGCCGATCTGAATTTCCTGCAGCGGCTTTAGAAAAACTCTCATGCCGGGTACTGCTCCCTTAAGTTGAGGGCGAAGCCGCGCGATCACTTCGCTCGCAGTAGTTTTTCTCTGGTCGAACCGTTTCAGGAAAATCATCATCCGGCCATTGTTGGCTGCTGGATAAGGCTCGACAAAATTGTAAACATTATCCACATCCGGATCTCGCATCACAATCTGAGCGAGTTGTTGCTGTTTGCGCGACATCTCGGAAAATGAGACGTCAGGAGCGGTTTCCGTTGTAGCGCTGATTAAGCCGTTGTCTTGTTCCGGGATGAAGCCTTTGGGTATGATGACAAACAGATAGACCGACCCAAAGAACATTCCGATCGTGGCGATCAATCCCCATCGTCTATGCTTCAGAATCCAGGACAGACCGGCTCGGTAGAAATTCAGAACCCAATTCTCCGCTCCCTCGATAGAACGGGATAGACTAGAATGGGATACCCTCCCTTTCAAACCTTCTTGATTCTTGCTTAGGAAGAGGCGGCACGCCACTGCGGTTTGCGTGATCGAAATTACTCCGGAAAGAATGATCGCGACGCTCACCGTCACCGAGAATTCCCGAAAAACCCGGCCGATCACCCCTCCCATCAGAAGCAGCGGAAGAAAGGCTCCGATCAGAGAAATGGTCATTGATAATAAGGTAAAGCCGACTTCGCCGGCGCCGTCGATGGCCGCTCGCAGCCTGGATTTTCCCATTTCCACGTGGCGCATCACGTTCTCCATGACCACGATCGCGTCATCGACGACGAACCCAACCGCGATGGTCAGACCCATCAAGGAAATGTTGTCGAGGCTGTAGCCGAACGCATACATGAAAATGAAGGTTCCGACTAACGAAAGCGGGATGGAAATCGAAGGAATGAGGGTCGCTCGAGCGCTTCGCAAGAACAGGAAAATAACCAGCGCCACCAGGCCAATCGTGATTAAGAGCGTCTTTTCGACTTCCAGTACAGAGGCCCGAATGGTTTGCGTTCGATCTGAAACGATCGTTAGCTTGATCGCCGAGGGGATCGATGCTTCCAAAGCCGGTAACGCCGCCTTAATCTTGTCGACCAGTACCGGAACGTTAACCTTAGCTCCGCTCTGCTTGTGGACATCGATAATAATTGCCCGGTTGGTTTGCGACCAGGCTGCGATCTTTGATTCTTGCGCCGCGTCGACCGCCTGGCCGATATCTCGAATCCGAAGCGGGGAGCCGTTGCGCCAGGCGATGATCTGGTCGTTATAAGCGCTTGCCTTAAACAGCTGATCGTTCGAGCCAAGTATCACCGTTTTCTTTTCGCCATCCAACGTCCCTTTCGGGCGGTCGACCGTTGCACTCACCAAGGCCGTGCGGACATCTTCCAGATCCAGGCCGTGAGCGGCGAGAGCGGTCGGATTCACCTGTACTCGTATGGCCGGGATCTGGTCACCGTGATAGTCAACCAAGCCAACTCCGGGAAACTGAGATAAAGCCCGGGAAACAAAATTGTCCACATAGTCATAAACTTCCGGCAACGGCATCGTATCGGAAGTCGCGGCCAGGGAGAGGACGGCAAAAGCACTGGGATTGACCTTCTCGTAAGTTGGCGGACTTGGCAGATCCTTTGGTAGGCCGCTCGCTGAGTTGATCGCAGCCTGAACGTCCTGGGCCGCTGCATCGATGTTCCTCTCCAAAGCAAATTGCAAGGTGATGTCGGTTTGGGAGAGACTGCTGGTCGAGGTCATCGACGTGACGTTTGGCACATTCGACAGGGCCCGCTCCAAAGGTCCGGCGATCGAGCTCGCCATGTTTTCAGCGCTGGCTCCAGGCATCGTCGCGTAGACCTCGATCGTAGGAAAATCCACGTCCGGCAAAGAGGAGATCGGCAACTGAAAGTAAGCCACCACGCCCAATACAAAAAAGCCAGCCACCAGCAAAATCGTGGCTTTCGGCCGCTCGATAAACGGTCTAGAAAGATTAGCCATGCGTGGTCGTTTAGACGCGGTCGTCTAAAGGATGGACGCGGATAGCTCCAGTGTTTTTGCTCGATTTCATCTATCGCAATTTCAATCTCCGATGGAAAATGACGCCCATCAAAGACCGCGCGGACCGATCGATCGTGAACCGTGAAAGTGCCACTGCTCGGAGGACACGCCCGTTTTCACTAAAGTATGATTTATTTTCATTCCCCTTATAAATCGCTGTTACTCCTGTTACAGTGTAAAATATCCATGTCAAGCTAGGCACTCCGGTTCCCGTCTGTCTCCGCTGCTTCGCCAACATCTGAGGAGTCAGTGTACGGCTTAAGCTGGGGAAACGTTACTGAAGATATCCTTAA
>DASZGG010000224.1:0-10699 GCA_035939025.1 Chthoniobacterales bacterium
TCAGTTGCGCTCGGGTGATCTCGCTTTTGGAGTAAAACCCCGAAGACCTCTTCTCGCTGTTTGGTTAGCCGAATTCCATTGGCCGCCAACTGCTGCGCTACTTCGGGAGAAACCTTCACAGTTCCGTAACCTGCCATCGCCAATAACAATATCAAGAATAATTCTAAAATGGTAGGGCGCGCTCACGCGTGTGCGCGTGGTAGGGTTGAGCTCCTGCGCGACCGGCGTTGCATGGCTGCACGGCCCCGAAGCCTTTTATCCCTAATTCCCGCGCGTGTTTCACGGCCCTTGGACGTGCCACGACGGACGCGCGGGAGCGCGTCCCTACCACCCAAGCGTGACCCTGCCGCCTCCTCAAGTATTCTGCGGGAAATATGTCTTCGGGGTACCGCTCGGAGAAGTCTCTGGGGTCGTTTGCTTTTCTAGCGCGTCGCCCGACTTACTCGGCTCTCCCGTCCCAGCACCCTCACCTTCTTTCGGCAATTGACTTGCGGGATGGCGTTCACACGCCCAGAGAGCGAGCGATACAGTTGCAATCAGGATCAAATACTTCTTCATCGACTTAGTAATTGGATCACACAAAGGTCAGGAAGAAAAGAGTCACACAAAGGGCACGAAGGTCACGAAGGAAATTCAAAAGTTGTTCAGACTCGCCGATTTGAATTCCATCTCATTTATCTAAACCTTTAAAAACCTTCGTGGCCTTTGTGACCTTGGTGTGAGTTTTCTCTTCGCCGATACGCACCATGCTCATTCGGGCCTGTAATCGAACAAATTAAGCTGCGGCTTCGTTTCTTCCTTCCGCTTTGGGCGGCTCCGGAAAACCTTGGCTTCGGCCAATCGCGGTTTGCCTTGAGCATTGAGTTCTGAGGCCTCCAGGTTAGCAAGGATTTCCTTGGCTCGTTGGATGATTTCGTTGGGCAAACCGGCAAGACGCGCCACCTGTATTCCGTAACTTTTGTCCGCCGCACCGGGCTGGATCTTGCGAAGAAAGATGATTTGGTCGTTCCACTCACGAACCGCCACATTGTAGTTTTTAACGCCGGTACAAACCACTGCTAATTCTGTCATCTCGTGATAGTGCGTTGCAAAGAGCGTTCTGGCCCGCAGGACGTCATGGAGATACTCCGCAATGCTCCAGGCGATCGATAGTCCGTCAAAGGTAGAAGTGCCCCGTCCGATCTCGTCGAGAATCACCAGGCTGCGCTCACTCGCGTTGTTGACAATATTCGCAGCCTCATTCATCTCGACCATGAACGTCGATTGCCCACGCGAAAGATCATCCGAAGCGCCTACCCTGGTGAAAATGCGGTCGACCAGTCCGATCTCGGCAGCGGCGGCCGGTACAAAACTGCCAATCTGCGCCATCAAGACAATCAGCGCGACCTGTCGGATAAAGGTCGATTTACCGGCCATGTTCGGCCCAGTGATCAGCAACAGGCGATTCTCTGCGCTATCCAGCAAACAATCGTTTGGGACGAATTTTTCTTCCGTCACATTCTGGTCGAGAACCGGATGGCGCCCATCCCGGATACAGATGCGCATCTCATCGGTCACAGTGGGGCGCGCGTAGCCGAATAGCCGCGCTGTCTCCGCGAGAGACGCGATCACATCAAGAACTGCTATGGAGCGAGCCGTCTCCTGCAACTGAGGCATGTACTCCAGCACGTTCTCACGCAGTCGAAGGAAGAGCTCGTACTCCAACGCCTTGGAACGCTCGTCCGCGCCCAATATCTTTGACTCGACTTCTTTCAGCTCTGGAGTTACAAACCTTTCCCCGTTCACGGTCGTCTGTTTCCGAGTGTAATCCGCAGGCACCGCGCCCAGATTCGAATTGGTGATTTCGATGAAATAACCAAATACCGAGTTGAATCGCACCTTCAACGACCTGATTCCGGTCCGCTCGATTTCCCGCTGTTGCAGCGCTGCAATCCAGTCCTTTCCGCTACTTGAAGCGCTCCGCAATTCGTCGAGCATCGAATCGTGCCCCTGTCGGAACATTCCGCCCTCCTTGATCAATGCCGGAGGTTCCTCCACCAGGGCATCGCCTAAAATTGCAACTAAATCGGGCAACTCACGAATTCCTGCGGAGATCTGGATCAATAATCCATCCTCTCCTTCTGCCAGAGTAGACTTCGCGAGAGCCGCAAGCTGTTCCTTGAGATCCGGCAGGCACTCGAGAGAAAGTCGAAGAGCAACAACATCACGGGCATTCCCACTCACCTGGCTCAAGCGCCCCAGGGTGCGTTCCACGTCGCGAACGTTGCGCAAGATCCCCCTCACGGAATTGAGGAGAAACGGCTGATCCAAGAATTGTTGAATCATCTCTTGTCTCCTGCGAAGGCCGCTCACCGACCGTAGTGGCTTCAGGAGCCATTGGCGCAGGAGCCTGGCACCCATCGGTGTTAATGTCCGGTCCAAAGCGGCTAAGAGGCTTGTATCACCGTTCACACCTCTCGATCGGATCAGTTCAAGGTTCTGCTGTGTGGCGGCGTCCAGCGCAACGTATTGATCAGAGAGGAAGACTCCCAGCGACTGAATATGCGTCGTTCGCCGGCGCAGCTGGTGCTTGAGGTAATGGATGATCGCCCCCGCCGCGCCTATCGCGACCGGCATGTCGCCGCAGCCGAAACCGTCAAGCGACTGGACGCAGAACTGCTCACGAAGCAGGTAAGAAGCGTGATCGAGTTCGAAACTATAACTGTCGTACGCCAAAGCGCGCGGAATACTGCGAATCAGATCTTGGTCTGAATCAGGAATCAGCACCTCAGAAGGAACAAAACGCGCTAGTTCATCTTCGAGCGCGCTGCAGGAAGAGACTTCTGTAACCCGAAATTCGCCTGTGCTTACGTCAAGCAGCGCCAAACCGAACCGCTCCTTTCGTCCTATGGCAGAGGACTGCTTTTCGCCGTACGAGTGTCTCCCGACGGCAGCAAGGAAGTTGTTCTGGCGGGATTCAAGGAGTTGGAGATCACTGACCGTCCCCGGACTGATGATTTGACTGACTTGCCTTTCCACGATTCTTCCAGGCTGCGGATCGCTGATTTGGTCACAGATGGCGACCCGGTGACCGGCTTTAATCAATCTTCCGATGTACGCCTCTGCGGCGTGGAACGGAACGCCACACATCGGCATTCCGTTGCGCTTGGTCAACGCCACGTTCAAAATCGGCGCGGCGATCTTGGCGTCATCGAAAAAAAGCTCGTAGAAATCCCCGAGACGAAACAGGAGCAGCGTTCCCTCGGGCAGAGTCCGCCGGATGCTCTGATACTGCTGCATCATCGGAGTAGCGGACATGATGGCGGCAAGGTTACTGATGCGGCACCCAGGATGCAAGGGTTTGTGGCTGGTGGTAGGGATGCGCTCCCGCGCGTCCGGCGTTGCACGTCTGGAAAACTCCTTTTGCTGATTGCGCCCCGCAACTCTTTGTCCTAAATTTTCCTTTCGTTCACGTTCTGGGGACGTGCAACGCCGGACGCGCGGGAGCGCATCCCTACCGCGCCACGCGTCCCACCAGCCACTAGCCTCGCTTGCCCGCATAACTATGCCCACAAATGGTCAAAAGTTTCGTCAGAAAGTTTTTCGCCTATTCGGAAACCTTGTCGCCGGGACCATTTACCGCGTAAAAACGTTTGGCCTCGAAAATCTGCCGGAGACGGGCTTTTTGTTGGTGCCGAATCACATGACCTACGTGGATGCGGTCGTTCTCCAACTGGCTTGCCCGCGGCCAATTCGATTCATCGTACATGAATCGATCTACCGGATCGCCTGGCTTAACCCGATTTTTAAACTGATCGAAGCTATACCGATCTCCAATGTTCGCGCCAAGGAGGCAGTTCGAGAAGCAGCTGATCGGATAAAAAGTGGAGAAATTGTTTGCATCTTCCCAGAGGGTGAGCTGAGCCGCACCGGCACGCTTTTGAAACTGCGAAGGGGTTTCGAATTGATCGCCCGATTGGCCGAGTGCGAAGTTGTCCCGGTTTGGCTGGATGGCCTATGGGGCTCGATATTTTCGTTCGAAGGCGGCCGGTACTTTTTCAAGATCCCAAAGCGAATCCCGCAATTCGCAACGATCGCTTTCGGCAAACCGATTCCCGCCCACTCCGTGGACATTGGATTAACCCGCGAAAGACTTCTTGAGCTTGGCGAGCTCTGCTTTCAGAAACGACCGGAGCTAGACGGTCACTTAGGTCGCGCCACCGTACGCGGCTTGAAGCGAAGACAGTTTGACGAAGCGGTCATTGACGGAATGGATGGTCGTGTGTTGAAGCGAGGGGACTTGCTCGCGGTCTCGATTGCCTTGAGCCGCTGGATTAAGAAACACTGCGCAGGCGAACGGGTGGCCGTTGTTTTGCCACCGAGCATTGGAGCGGTCGTCGCGAACGTTGCGGTCACTTTGGCAAACAAGGTGGCGGTCAATTTGAACTTTACGGCCGGCCGTGCAGCTATGCAGTCAGCAATAATTAGGGGCCAGATTCTGCACGCGATTTCCGCAAAGCCGGTCATGAAGCGTTTGGAAGATTTTCCCTGGCCGAAAGATGTCTTTCGCTTGGAAGAGCTGATACCGGAGTTGAAGCCAAAAATAGTGATCTGGCGCCTCATTTCGGCGGTTGCGCCCGCCTGGGTGCTGAGTCATCTGCTAGGCTTGCCGATGAGAGGCGACCGGAAAGAGGCGCTCCTTCTCTTCACAAGTGGCACTTCCGGCGAACCTAAAGGGGTTGTGCTCAGCCACCGGAATGTGCTGGGAAACGTTCTGCAGTTTGGCTCAATGCTGGACCTGGGACCCGAAGATTCGGTGATGGCTTCTCTTCCGTTCTTCCACAGCTTCGGCTGCACCGTCACGCTATGGTATCCAATGATTGAAGGGGTACGCGCTGTTACCTACCCTACCCCTGTCGACGTGGTGAAGAACGCCGAGTTGATCGAGCGCTACAAGATCACCTTACTGGTGACAACCCCCACATTCTTGCGAGGATACTTGAAGCGGACTGAACCCAAACAGTTCGCTACCATCAAACTTCTCGTTACCGGAGCTGAAAAGTTGCCTCGGGAACTCGCCGAATCGTTCGAGGAGAAGTTCGGGAAACATGTACTGGAAGGCTATGGATTGACGGAAACAGCTCCGGTCGTCAGCACGAACCTGCCCGATCCTGCTCCGAGCCGACAAAATGATACGATCCAGACTTCTGACCGGGTCGGTTCGGTAGGTAAATTGCTACCGGGCCAAGCTGCCCAAATTCGCGATCCTGAAACAAACAACCTGTTGTCACCGCATGCCTTGGGAATCCTCTGGTTGAAGGGCCCGAACATTTTCGAAGGATATCTCAACGAACCTGAAAGAACAGCCGAAGTCCTGCAGAATGGCTGGTTCAAAACCGGTGACCTTGGCCGGTTCGATGAAGATGGCTTCCTCTACATTGAGGGGCGATTATCTCGCTTCTCCAAGATCGCGGGAGAAATGGTCCCGCACGAAACGATCGAGACAAAGATTATCGAGGCCTTTGGATTGAAGATGGAGGATGAACGTATTGCCGCGATCGTTGGCGTACCAGACCAGGCCAAAGGTGAAGCGCTGGTTTTACTTGCGGCGCTCAATCTCTCTTTGGAAGATGTACGGGAGCGGCTTCTGGCTGCCGGCCTGCCGAACATTTGGATCCCGCGCAGAATAAAACGAGTGGAGAAAATTCCTATTCTCGGTTCGGGCAAACTCGATCTCGAAAAGTGCAAAGAATTAGCACTGTCGTAAGCGAAAGCTCCAGCTTTTGCTCTGCTGCTCTGGGGCGGGCAAAAGCTGGAGCTTTCACTTCGCCAGTTTTACTGGATAAATCGAAACGTCTACTCGGCGCACATAGGCGGCATGTGCGGGCGGCTCTGACGGAACCTCGAATCCATCGAGCTCAAACAGGCGCGAATCCAGTTCGTGGACAATCGCCTTCCCCAGGCGATATGGCGCATGATAGACCCGGCCGGTCAACAACCGGCCACGGCGGTGTGCAAAAAGCCGGTAGCGTTCCAGAAGGAAAAATTCCAAGGAACCGAATCCGGCTTCTTCAAGATCCAACGCCGGCCTGTAGCGATAATGGAGCGCTTCAGCCGAACCAAGACGGACTGATGAGTAAGCAATCTCGCCGTCGTCGATATCGGTGAGCATAGCCGCATGCTGATAAGGCAACGCAAAGCAAAGCCGAGCGATCCACACTGCCAACGGCTGATTTGCATCCAGGGAGTAGAACCAAATGCCAGGTCGACCATCTCGATCGAGAACGTAAGTCCTGAGATTCAATTCGAGAAAATTGGAAAGACCGACAATGGAAGGGAGACCGGCCGGTCTGACACCACGCATGAAAAATGGAACGATGCCGATCCATCCCTTGCCCGCAAAGGTGTCGACCTGCAAGCCTGAAGGGAGGGTACTCTGGATGGACTCGGGTTCGACTGGCCAATGCAGAAAGAGCAAGTGAAACCAGCGCTGGAACATAACAGGCGACTGGCCCAATGGCGGCTGACGTTCGATCAACTGGAGCCGAATCCACTCTTCCATCCTTTACCTCGCAGCCGTCGGCGGAGGCTCGGGCGGACCGGCGACCTGCGGGCTCGTAACCTGGGCCCCGACGCTTGAGGCAGCTTGTTGAACTAGGTCCGGTAAAGAGCCCGGAATGATATCGACCGTTGAACCTAAGCCGATCGTGTTGAAAACCTGCACAACATCTGCCGACTTCATGCGAATACAGCCGAAACTCGCTGGATGCCCAACGTTCCGCTCTTCAGGAGTTCCATGAATGTAAATGCAGCGGGTAAACGCATTTCGATTTTTGGGTTCCAGGCCTTTAAGCCAGATGATTCTTGTAACGATCGGGTCACGGCCCGGGGCGTCTGGTCGAAGGATTTCGCCCGTCGGCCGTCGATTTTTAAAGACCGCCCCCACAGGCGCACTCGCCCCAATCTTCTTTGCCACCTCCATTCTTCCGAGCGGGGTTTCCCGGCTGCCGGGCCTATCTCCCAACCCGAATCTTGAGGTCGAGATCAGGTAGCGTCCGATCGGTTTGTTCCTGTAGTAAAGCTCCAAGCTTTGATCCGCCACGCTCACCAGGATTCGGTGGTCCTTATCTCTGGTAACGCACGACGAGAAAAGGAGAGCCAAAGCCAGTGCAAGAAAGGCAGACCGACAACAGCGCATGCCCCAGACTTATAACAGAAGATCGGCGCGGATCAACGGTAGCAATGCGCTCCCACGCGTCCGGTGCCTTTGCGTGAAAAAGGGCTAGTTGGCTGCGACCGTCAAGGACCGATTACGAGGACGAGGAACCGTGACGAGAAATTCGTTTGTATAGGGATAGGCGCGAAGCCTTTGGCTAAGCCCCACTAGCGATCTCTTCCCCAACCACGTAACGCGTAAAACGTCGGATCACGATGTTTTCACCGAGTTCGGCAATTTTCGAGGCAACGAGCTCGCCAACCGTTTGATCCGGGTTTTTAATGAATGCCTGATCAAGCAAACAGACACTGCTAAAGAACTTGTCGAGTTTTCCATCCACGATCTTCTCGGTGACATTTTCCGGCTTACCCTTCACTTGAGAGCGATAGATGTCCCGTTCCCGTTCAACCGTCTCTTGCGGAACCTGGTCCCGACCAATATATAACGGATGCGCCGCGGCGATGTGCAACGTGACGTCTTTGACAAAGTCGCGGAAACTCTCGTTTTTTGCGACAAAGTCAGTCTCGCAGTTTATTTCAACGAGAACACCCACTTTTCCTTGCAGATGGATGTAGGAAGCAACCACTCCTTCTTTGGCGGATCGGGATGCCTTCTTCGCGGCACTGGCAATCCCTTTCTTCCTGAGGATATCTTCGGCTTTATTCAGATCGCCGGCGGACTCGACCAGCGCTCTTTTACAATCCATCATGCCGGCGCTTGTCTTCTCACGCAATTGCTTGACGAGGGCAGGGTTTACTTCAGACATAAAGGGTTTTGCGTTTTGAGTTTTGGGTCTTGCGTTTTGAGTATGCCGTCTTCTCTATTTCCAGTCCGTTGGCCGGAGTCGCTGCGTTGGGTCGCCTACGCAAAACTCAGAACCCAAAACGCAAAACTCAAAACCAATCTCTCCCTACTCGGCAACAGCAGCAAGATTGGCGGCCTCTTCCTTGTTGCCCTCGTGAGCCGCCGTATAGATCGCGTCGACCAACTTTTGGAGAATGACTCGAATCGCTCGAATTGCGTCATCGTTTCCAGCGATCGGGTAACTCACTTGATCCGGATCTGCATTCGTGTCGACGATTGCCACCGTCGGGATCTTCAGGCGCTGAGCTTCCGCTACCGCGATTGATTCTCGAGAAGTATCGATCACAACCATTGCATCCGGCAAACGGTCCATCGTGCGAATACCTTCAAGGTTTCGACGGAGCTTTTCCGCTTCGCGCCGTAACGCTGAAAGCTCTTGTTTCCCCATCTTCGAGTACTCTGGTGACTGCTCGATTTGTTCCAGATAGGTCAACCGGCCGACACTCTTCCGAATGGTTGTTAGATTCGTCAGCGTTCCACCCAGCCACCGTTGATTTACATAAAACTGACCGCAGGCTACCGCAGCTTCTTTAACGGCTTCTTGAGCTTGCTTTTTGCATCCGATGAATAGCACCTTGCCCTTCTGTCTCGCAACGTTCGCCAGAAAGTCAGTCGCTGTCTGCAGCTGTTTTACCGTTTCGGACAGGTTAATGATATAGATCGAATTTCTCTGTTCAAAGATGAAGGGTTTCATCTTTGGGTTCCATCGCTTCGTCTGGTGTCCAAAATGAACCCCCGCCTCCAGGAGTTCCGTCATTAATTCCATTGAAGACATATCTAGTTCTTTGACGGCCGCCGTAATTCTAAAGTTGTTTCCGTGTAGAGCCGAAAACTATGCTGCAGGGTCCAAGGTCACGCAAGGGCTTTCACGAGGATTTCATTTCGTCCTCGAACTCGTCTTCGTCCTCGACATCTTTTGGATGGGATTCGTTTCCACCTTCGCCAGGTCTTCAGGGAGTGCGTGCGGCTCCGTCGCCGTGGCGAGCAACGCATTTCCAGCTGCTGCCTTCAAAGATCGACGACGGGATCGAGGATGATTTAGTTGCGATTTCGCGACGCTCTCAGCCTCCGTTTCGATAAACCTGGCAAAAAGCCAGAGGACATCCGAAAGGCGGTTGAGGTATCGAATGGCTTCCGGATTGACGTAATCGGTGCTGTCTGCCAAAGCAACAACGCGGCGTTCTGCTCGCCGGCAAGTCGTCCGGGCCACGTCCAACGCAGCAGAGCTCAGATTGTGCCCTGGCGTTGCCCAATGTTTGAAGACAATGTGATAGTTTTTTTCCAGGTCGTTTACCACATCGGTTAAGCGATCCACCATTGCCGCAGTGACAATCTTATAGCCATCCTTCAAATAGCGTTCTCGATCGTCGTCGCGGAGTGCCAGCTCGCCCATCACGATGACGAGCTCTTTTTGCACCGATAAAACGACCTCCTGAATCAGCATTTCATCAGTCGTTGCCCGCACCAATCCAAGCGAGGAATTTAGCTCATCCACCGTGCCGCAGGCTTCGACTCGCCGGTGGGTCTTCGGCACCCGCTTGCCGTACATCAAGGCTGTTTCACCCGCATCTCCAGTTTTCGTAGCGATGGACACAAGGAGGTTAGTTTTGGGTTTTGGGTTTTGAGTTTTGGGTTTTGAGTGAAGAGCGGGATCGCGTGTCGAGGTAAAACCACTCAAAACGCAAAACCCAAGACCCAAAACTCAAAACTGATAAAGGGGGCCGCGTCAGCGGCCCTCTTTGTTAGCCAACTGCCGCAGGCTCAATCTCGACCGCTGGAGCCTTCCCAATCGGTTCGCCGGTTTCCAGCGTACGGATGCTTCGGTGACCCATGAAACCGGTTCCCGCCGGAATCAAGTGACCCATGATCACATTCTCCTTGAAGCCGCGCAGGAAGTCGATTTTACCCAGCGTAGCTGCCTCGGTGAGAACGCGAGTCGTGTCCTGGAACGACGCAGCTGAGATGAAGCTATCGGTCTCAAGCGACGCCTTAGTGATCCCGAGGAGCACCGGCACGGCCTCGGCAGGCTTACCACCCTGCTCAATGACACGACGGTTTTCCTTGTCAAATTCGAGCCGGTCGACCTGGTCGCCCCAGAGTAAGGCAGTATCGCCCGGTTCGGTTACCTTCACTTTCCGCAACATCTGACGCACGATAATCTCAATGTGCTTATCATTGATCTCCACTCCTTGAAGCCGGTAAACCTCCTGCACCTCGTTCACAAGGTGTTCCTGAAGGTCCTGAGGTCCACAAACCTCGAGAATCTCATGCGGTACAATCGGCCCCTCAGTTAGCTGGGATCCCTTTTTCACGAAATCACCCTTGAAGACGATGATGTGCTTGTTTAACGGGATTAGATGTTCCTCCTCCTGGCCGGTAATTGGATCCCGGAGGATCAAACGGCGCTTACCACGGACCGTGCCGCCGAACTCAACAAGACCGTCAATCTTGGCGATCTCAGCCGCTTCCTTCGGACGCCGAGCTTCAAATAACTCTGCGACCCGCGGGAGACCGCCGGTAATATCTTTGGTCTTGGCAATTTTCCGCGGTGTTTTGGCCAGCAGTGTGCCCGCTTGCACTCTCTTATGTTCCTGCACGACTACGTGTGCACCGGCTGGAATCGAGTAGCTCGCAACGACC
>DASZGG010000225.1:0-8080 GCA_035939025.1 Chthoniobacterales bacterium
AGATGACGCCGAATTTCGGCTGGCCGATCGGCGGCGTAAATCCGGATTTCCACTGCGCCCTGTCGAACGGACTCATCGATCCAGTGATCGATCAGACCCTGATGGCCCACCGGCCATAGGACAAACGGCAGCGGATGCCGCCAGATAGAGTCAAGCGCCGCGAAATCTGGGGCCAGCAGCGACAAAGTTTTCAACAGGCTCCTGTTCCTAAAAGGACTGCGGGAATCGTCTTCAAGAGCAGTTTGAGGTCCAGCCAGCGGCTCTCCGAACGGATGTATTGGATGTCCAGTCGTACCTGTCCCGTAAAATCGATGTTGCTGCGGCCGCCGACCTGCCAAAGGCAGGTCAGGCCCGGCTTTAAGTTCAGACGTTGAAGCTCCTCGACTTTGTATTCAGCTACCTCGCGCGGAACCGCCGCGCGCGGCCCGACAAGCGACATTTCTCCGCGGATCACATTCACCAACTGAGGCAATTCGTCGATAGAGAACTTCCTGATCCATTTGCCGATCCTGGTGATCCTCGGATCGTCCTTCATCTTGAACAGCCGGAACAGCTCGCCGCCCGGCACCTGATTTTGCGCCGATAGTTTGTCCCTCAATGAATCGGCGTTGACGTTCATAGAACGGAACTTCCAGATGCAAAATGTGCAACCCTTGAGCCCGACGCGCGTTTGCTTAAAAAAAATCGGACCGCGATCGTCCAATTTGATCAGGATTGCAGTAATCAGAAAAAGCGGCGATAACAGAGCAAGCGCACATCCGCTTACCACTAGATCAAGGATGCGCTTGAGAGCGAGCGAGCCGCTCACAACGGCGCGCCATAACCCCAGCTTGATCCTTCGGCGCAGCCGGATTCGCAGGTTCCCGGAAGTAGTAGCGGCGTTGCCCCAGTATTCGATCAGTTTCGGGTCGTGGTCGTGGTCTTGGTTGCTGGTGTGACGGTCGTCCTTGTTCGATGGCGGATATGAATTCATGAGCAATGTGGATATTGAAAGCGCCGGCGATGAACTGGCTCCCTTTCCATACCTCAGAACAGGTCCTCGAGTCGCTTTAGGTTGGTCTCCGCACCGCTGAGACTCCCGTAGCGTTGATGTGCGAAAAGTAGCTTCATCTGATCGTTGAGAAAAAGGTGATCTTTTGTTTGCGTTTCTAATATAGTAATTATAGTAAAGGTGGCAACAATGGAAACGATCGATGCCGAAATTGATGGGACCACCCTCAAAATCCTTGTCAAAGTGGCTCGTCTCGATGCGGCTACGGTGCGAGAGTTCAAAAGGGAATGTCAGAAAATCTGGATTTCCAAGATTAATGATGTTTCGGTGGATTTGAGTCAGGTTGCTTTTCTGGACAGTTCAGGCATCGGAGCGCTGCTGAGTCTTTACAAACTCCTGCCCACCTCGAATCCCAGCTTCAAACTTCGCCGTGTCCAACCGGCCGTCCAGGCGATGATTGAACTGCTGCGATTGCACCGGATTTTCGACGTTGAGTCATGAGCACCGTTTCTTTCCCTGAAAACGAGCCGGGTCTGACCTCGCGCTGGAAGCATTCCTGACAAGGGAACTCGCACCGCAGTCCTCTTGGAGTTAAGAATCGGCACCTATCGGACATGGTTCAGTTCGATTTTGTATAGCCGAGGCTATACCAGCGTCGGATAGCCGCTTGATATCCATGGCCACAAGGCAAACGTCGTCGGAAAATTCGATCCCCTTGGAGAAGTGCCGGATTTCGCCAAAGAGTTCGGCCAGCATGATAGCGGATGGCAGGCTGACGCGCTTACGCACCGCGGCCATCAAACGCTCGCGACTGTAGATTTCATCATCGGGTGCTGCCACTTCAAACAAGCCATCGGTGAAGAGCATGATGAAATCGTCCACCGCCATAGGACACTCGCAGTTCTGGTATTGGGCGTCATCAAGCACGCCAAGAGGCGGTCCGCCACTGCCTTTCGCACCTAGCGACTCAAGGTCGCCTCGGAGGCGATGCAACAACAACGGTTCCGGATGGGCTGCGTTCGCGAAGAGAATTCGCGAGCGCGCGGTATCGGCGACGAGGTAAAAACCGGTGGCGAAGAGAGCACTCTCCGCGTTCTTCAGAATCGTACGCAGGCTGCGGTTCATTTTTGTCAGCATCGCGGCCGGATTCGCTGCCGCAGCACTGAATTTATCGACGAGTGCGCGCATCATAGCAGTGATTAATGCGGCGCGGATGCCGTGACCCATCACATCGGCAATGAAAACAGCTACGGTGGTGTCTGAAAGACGGTTGACAGTAAAAAAATCTCCGCTGATCGCCGCCATTGGATAGTAGAAGCTCGAGAAGCTGATGGCGCTCTCCTTAGGCGGGACACCGCGAGGCATACTGGGAAACTGTTGAGGCAAAAGCGCCATTTGCAGCTCGCGCGCCATTTTAAGATCCTCCTCCATTTGCTCGTTTTTCTCACGCAACTCCCGAGCCCCTTCCGCGACGCGCCGTTGAAGGCCGATGATACGTTCCGCGACCTGAATGCGCCCTTTCAGTTGATCGGAGTCAAAAGGCTTGTTCATGAAATCATCTGCACCGGCGTCCATCGCTACGAGATAGTTGGACTTCCCGTAGAGTGAAGTGAGCAGGACGATGTAGGTGTAATTTTCGCGTGGCAACTTGCGGACTTCGCGGCAGACCGCCGGGCCATCCATCCCTGGCATCAGCCAGTCTAAGATCACCACGGAAAAATCGTCCTTTAGAAATGCCTCCAACGCCTTGAGACCGTTTTCGGCCGCAACCACTTCGTACCCCAGTTTCTTCAAACTGAAAGCCAGCACGAGGCGGGAAACAGTGTCATCGTCGGCAATGAGGATTTTCACGTGATTCTTTTCTCTTGACTCGATCGAATTAAATTTCCCTCGTTGAATGAAGCGTCATTGGAACCCGGCGATATAGTAATAACTATATTTACTATAACATCATATTCGAAAACTTCGCGCTCGGAATCCTCAGGGTCAGACCTGCGGATCGAGCCGGTCATTCGGGAGGCTTTGAAACGCTTTTTGGAGATTGTCGTTCAATAGCGAGAACGAGGGCAATTGAGACGTGCCGGCACACCGCAACCGCCGGTCCTGATTCCGGCCTTATCCAAGAGCCCAAGACGGCTACTGCGCCGTCCAGCCACCATCGATGAGAATATCCGTTCCTGTGATGAAGCCTGCATCCTCGGAGCACAGGTAGAGAGCAAGATGACCAACCTCCTCCACACGTCCCCAGCGGCCAAGCGGGATTTTTGAAAGGAATTGCTGGTTGAGCTCCGGATTCTGTATCAGTGCGGTATTCATCTCCGTGGCGAATGGGCCTGGGCTGATGGCGTTTACCGTAATGCCTCGTCAGCGAGTTCTAGAGCCAGTGCGCGTGTTAAGCCGAGCAACGCCGTCTTGCTTGCCGAGTAGGCCGAGCGACCGGGCAGCGAAACCCGGCTCATCATCGACGCGATATTGATAACGCGCCCGTAACCTTTGCCTTTCATGTGCGGTACAAAAGACCGGCACATCAGGAAGACGCTCGTCAGGTTGGTATCGAGAACGCGGTGCCACTCTTCTAGCGTGAATTCGACCAACTGCTTCCGAAGATTGATGCCCGCGTTGTTGATCAGGATGTGGACACCGTTGAAGGCTCGCAGCACGTCGTGTTCGAGTTTGCGGATCTGCTCCTCTTCCAAGACATTCGCCTGAAAGACTAGCGCCTTGCCGCCGACATTCTCCACCGCTTGTTTCACTCCGCTCAATTGCTCGACGTTGCGTGAAGCGAGCGCAATGCTCGCGCCCGCAGCACCCAGCGCCAAGGCCATTGCTTTGCCCAGTCCCTTACTGCCCCCTGTGATGACTGCCACCTTACCGTTCAGGTTATATTCGCTCATTCGTACTTTCCAAAGACGCATTCAGGAAGGTTGCCGATTGCCGTGCGCTAGGCAAAAACGGCGCAAGCTGGAGATGGAATTCGCCGCCGATCTCGGCAGATCGCTCGAGTACTTTTTTCAAATTACTGCCCTCAGTAAATCCGATCGATAGGGTTGAAAGCGCTAGGGACAGGTCAAATCACGGGTCTAATCCGGCCACCCTCAAGGTTTAGAAAATATGTGGGCATGATACATTTTCAGAATTCTATCAAGTCCAGTTGAATGATCCTTGGGCAATTCTTTAAGATTCCACCATCTAGCTTGTAGTATTTCTCCGGGATCAATAACTGGTTCTGTTTTTTCAACTTTTGCCACAAAACAATAAACTGTATCAATCTTATATTCAGTATTATGAGTAAACTCTTCTAAATATTCGGGGCTAATATCGAGTCCTAATTCTTCTTTTATTTCTCTCTTTACGGCAACTTCCTTTGTCTCTCCTTTCTTAAATCCTCCACCAGGCAAAGTCCAAACCGAGTTACCATAGGTGTGTCGAATAAGAACAACTTCATCGTTGCATAAAATAAGGCATTTGACTCCCTGGGTCTTAGGTCGAAAGATAAACCAATAGCATTTAAAAATCGGATAGCCCAATTTATATAAAAGAGATTTCATGTTTCCTATCGCTTATTTTGAGCGTCTTTCCCGGTCACTGGGTATAGACGAGTAAGAGCTTTGGATCTTCTTTCATAAGCGCCAATGATGAAGATCGCCGTAGGTAATCGCCTTCAGGATAAGTTAGCAAAGAGGTAGTCGGAACCCGCGTTCCCCTGACGCTCCCGTTTTTTGCCGGCGGTATTCTGCGTAGCTCGTTTCCGCGCGCGCCTCGAGCGGAGTCGATTTCTGGTGCTTTGCGATTCTGATGGCCGCGCAGAACGAAGCCTCAATTTGGGTCTTCTCAGCAGCAATCGCTGTAAGAAGCACGCCGCGGAGCCGGTGCAGTTCCGCACTCCACCAGCGCTCTTCAGATCTTTCGACTAGTGCTTCCGCCTCCTTTATCGCCTCAAGAGCTTCAAAGGTAAAATCCGCAAGGTACAAAGCTTCAGCTTTGAGTGCTAGATAATACTGCATGGCAAGCATCGAGCCGGTTGCTCGATAGTCTCCTATTCCATCCACGATCCACGCGATACCTTCAGCCGTGTTACCGGAAGCGCTGCGGGCCCAGCCGCGGAGAATGGCTCCTCCAGGCAGCCAACTGGCAAAATTCAGACGCGTTGACAGTTCAATCAAATCCGACGCGCAACGTTCCACTTCAGCAGGATTACGTTCAAAGTGGCCGAGAACTCCGCTATAATGCAAAGTCAAGACTAATGCCTGCATATCATTCAGCTCTTTCGCTACGGCGACCGCTTCCGCCATGGTCGTTTGGCAGGAGGCGATCTCGCCCAGATGCCACTCGGATAGTGCCTCAAAGCACAGACAAGCGACGGCGGGGGTGATGGGCTCTTCGAC
This sequence comes from Chthoniobacterales bacterium, assembly GCA_035939025.1. Classification (GTDB taxonomy): domain Bacteria; phylum Verrucomicrobiota; class Verrucomicrobiia; order Chthoniobacterales; family JAFAMB01; genus JAFAMB01. Next base: position 5,377 of record DASZGG010000225.1, read on the forward strand.
TGGGGATGGTACCCGTCCCGAGCGCCAGATCTGAGCGCCGCGCATCGCGTATTTTCGCGCGATCTCGAAATCACCCAAATAGTAGCGCGGGACTGCCAAAGCGCGGTAGGCTCCTATCATAAGCCCGGCGTTGTTCTGCTCCTGCGCCAGTGAGTACACTCGCTCGGCAATCTGCATCGTTGCCGTCAGCTTGTCAGTCCAGAGCGAATAGCGCCACTGACCCATTAGAGCGGAAAACATGAGTACTGGACGATTGAGCGAATGACAGAGGGACTCCAGGCGCTCATAACAAATTCGCGCCTCCGGCGCTGCGTGCCCGCGAGTGGCCGTTAGATAGAGCGCCGCCTGCATGAGGATGAGGAGCTGATCTTCGGCAGTGAGACGCTGCCCCTCGACGCCTATTTGCACCGGTGATCCCCAGCGTCTGTCTTCGAAAAAATGTGCTAAAACCGAGAGCAATGCCCCTCTGGCTCCGAGGACCTTAGCAGCGAAGGAGGCACTGCCTCGCTGAATCCGCGGAAGGTAAACTTCATACAGAGCTTCGCGAAATAAACCGGCATTGCAGCCGTAGGTTACCGCTAAGAAAAGTGGTTCCATTTCCCTAAAAGTATCTGGCAGCGGGGGCGCAAGGGTTCGATAGTAATCATAGAGCCGCCTATTGCATTCCTTCCAAGCGTCCGCTCGTCGACTGCGAAGCTGTTCGCCAAAATGTTCACGAACGAGAGGATGCGTATCCAGATGCCCGGGATTAAGCGGATCTTCCCCAGCGAGGAGTCTCGCTCTTCTTAATCTGGCAAGGATCGTTCGCCACTCAGTTGGGCTCAAATCAGTTAACGACTTTGTCAGGCCCCGGATAGCAGGCCGTTTCAGTAGGGCTCCAAGCGCCTTTTCGTCAACGGGTCGATCAAACAGGCCTAACATGCGGAGCACTGACAGCTCAGGACCCTCCCCAAACCAGATTTGATACGATTCCATCACTTTTCGGGCATGAGCTCCCTGTCGTACGTCGTCAGCAAGACGTTTTGAAACTTCTTTGCAGCAACGAATGTCTCCACTATAAGCATCGGTCAGATAGCTGCCCAACAGCGCTAAAGCAAGACAGTGGCCATTGAACTCGTCGCTGGCACCGCGCAATTTCTCTGCATCCCCTTTTACGCCCAGCGCCCGGAGCAGCTTCGCACCCGCCTCGCTGGATAGCTGTTCCAGGTCACGACGCAGAGCTGAGGTGCGCTCGTGATCCGCAATATCAGCGACCGGCAGTCGCGTGGTAATCACGCAAAGTCCCGAATTGAAAGCGGCGAGCTCGCGCAGAAGCGCCTGGAGGGAAGGCTCACGCAGGCGTCCTTCTTGTGGACCAGGCGGGTTTTGGAGTGGCTCCAGGCCATCCAGAACCAATAAGGTTCGACGATGCGCGACGAGCTTCGCCAATCTTTCGCCCTTCTCCCACGCCGTTCCGATCCGTGGATCTGGATCGCCAAACCAAGTGAGAGCAGCATCAAGAAATTCATCTGCGGACGAAGCGCCGCCGCTACTGCCCTGCCTGTAGAAGGACCAGCCAAAAACGAGCTCCGCGGAACGATAATGTTCAGCAGCCATCCGTCGGAGCCAATGGTTGACGAGCGTAGATTTCCCGACACCAGCCCACGCAACGATTGTCACGATATTTAGCTGCTGGTTCGCCCATGCAGCATCCAGGAAAGCGATGTCTTCCTCCCGGCCAAACACATCGCTTCCGGTGATGGGCAATCTAGCTACGGAAATTTTCTTAGGTCCCAGTCTTGCGGGCGGTTTGCGCGTTCCGACGCGCGAATCGGCATGGGGAGTGTTCTGTAAGCTCTGACGCGTGATTCTACGCCCAGCGTCCATAGCGTCCTTCACCATCGGCATCACCTTCAAGAGTTCGGCCGGGCTTTGGAAACGTCGCGCCGGGTCTTTGTCCAGGAGCAATTCAAGTAGAACGACCAGCGGTTGCGGGAGACCTTTGAGTTGCTCGAGCGGTAAGGGGGTGTGCTGATGCTGATACATCACCTCCGCAGGTGAGCCGTTGAACAGCGCATGGCCGGTCACCATTTGCCAGAGCATCACACCCAGCGAATAAAGATCCGAACGGATGTCCACCCCGACTCCTGCAAATTGCTCGGGACTGGCAAACTTTGGTGTCCCTGCAAAGCCCCCGGGTATCGAAATCGCGGTTTGAGAACCTGGTTCATTGACCGCCTTGGCGAGGCCGAGGTCGATAATCTTCGCGACCACCGCACCTTCCTCCTCCAAGCTCACCATGATGTTGCTTGGTTTGATGTCCCGGTGAACGAGCTTCTGCTTGTGCACCGCAACCAAACCGGCTCCGACCTGCGTCGCAATTTCCAACGCCAGCTTTACCTCAAGCCGACTGGAGCGTTTGATAAGATTCTCAAGCGTTTCCCCTTCTACATACTCCATCGCGTAAAAGTAGTTATGACCGATTCTGCCGAGGTGGAAGACCGAGGCAACATTCGGATGACGAACACTCGCCGCCGCGCGGGCTTCGCGTAAAAAGCGAAGCCGCGCCGACTCATCAGCGAGAAATTGTTCGTTGATGACTTTCAGTGTCACGGGGCAGTGCAGATCAACGTCAACCGCCTTGTAAGTAACCCCCATCGCACCGCGACCCAGCTCGACCGGTGTCCCGTCCGCACCGTTCACCACTTCATAATGCTCAAAGCGT
>DASZGG010000226.1:0-6094 GCA_035939025.1 Chthoniobacterales bacterium
GGTGATGCGTGTGATTGCCATCGCTAAGAGGCTGTTTGAAAAGTCCTGACGGATCAAGACTCACGGTACGCGGACTAGGGTTCGCCCAGCTGTTTGGAAACTGGAATGGGGAAACATAGTCGGTGAAATATGACAGAATCGGGACTTTTCAAACACCCTCTTAGGCGGCCATGATAGTCATGGAGGATACTCTGAAGAGATGCGAGGGTTGAGATCCTGGTCAATCGCTGATTTTGGAGCTCATGGATGAAACGCCTCGAAATCTGTTCATACGGTCCACTCCCGCGATGCGTGCGCTTTGCAGAAAGCGACCTGCCCGCGGTTGGCGACCATGACATTCTTGTCAAAGTCGTAGCGGCGAGCGTGAACCCGATCGACTACAAGCTTGTCCACGGCGATCTCCGCCGAGTGCATCGGCTCGATTTCCCTGCCCCGTTTGGATTCGATTGCTGTGGGCGCGTCGAAGCGCTCGGCTCCAAGGTCGTCGGGTATGAAGCAGGAGATCTCGTCCATGCACGGGCACCTCGCGCCCGCATGGGAACCTTTGCTGAGTTCGTGGCCATCGAGTCACGCTACGCGGCAAAAGCGCCGACGTCACTCTCCGCGCAAGCCGCAGCGTCACTGCCTCTCGTTGCCTTGACGACTGTTCAAGCCTTGGTCGACCGGGCCAAGGCCCGAAAGGGGCAAAGCATCCTGATCCACGCGGGTTCTGGCGGACTTGGTTCTTTCGCCATCCAGTACGCCAAGCGCGAGCTGGGTCTGGACGTGACAACCACCACCAGCAGCAAGAACGCACTTTGGGTCCGTGAGCTCGGCGCTGATGTCGTCGTTGCTTACGACCGCGAGAACTATGCATCTCTGCCAGCCCGTTACCATATCGTCTTTGACACCCTCGGCGGATCAACCACCTCCGCCTCATTCTCCGTGCTGAAGCCAGGAGGAACAGTCGTAAGCGTGGCGGGGCCACCTGATCGAGCGTTCGCTCGCCAGGTTGGAGCGACTCCAGCCCTCTCCTTCGTCCTGTGGTGCATCAGCCTTCCGATGGAACTGCGCGCCCGTCGAATTGGTGGTCACTACTTCCGCTTCCTCACAGAGTCCAGCGGGGCACAGTTGGAACACGTTGGTCGTCTCGTCGATGCTGGAAAGATACGAACCGTGGTCGAAAAAATCTATCCATTCGATCAGGCCATCGAAGCTTTGCAATTCGCGGCGACGGGTCGTGCAAAGGGGAAACTCGTCATACAGATAGCGACATGAGCTGGCAAATCACCAGTGCAGAACTTCCGATATCCAGAGCAGTAAGTTTGTTCTGACTTCATCGCGGTTGGTCTCGTTGAGCATTTCATGTCGACCTCCGGTATAAAAATGATGCGAGAGAGGAGAGACACCCGCTTTTCGGTAACGATCCATGAGAGCACTAACTGGAGAGCATAAAATCCGGGTGCTAGCTCGCCCCGGTTCGCTACAGCTAGTCTCCTTTGACATCGTAAACTAAGACTCTGGCCGAGTGCGGTCCACGATGAGGCGCAGCTACAAATAGGCGACTAAAGGCGGGCACGAACAACCCAGTGCGTGCTCCCGGCGCCGTTGTGACTCTTCCGACGCGCTCATAGTGATCCGGATCACGTTGTCGTAGAACTTCGACCGCCCCTTCACCGCCAATGACGTAGACCAGTCGCCGACCGGAATCATAAAAAACGTCGTCAGCGTCACTAACCGTGGGCATACTGGTGACAATCCGGCCCGAAGTTGTATCCAGAACAACAAGCCGAGCGGGTAATCTGCATCCGACGAAAAGCCTTTTGTCGGCGTCATCCAAAGCCATTGGATAGTTTGCGAACGAACCACCTAGTCCCCATTTGGCAACAGCTGCACGTTTTTTTTGATCAACAACTGCAACACCGAATTGTTTAGGGACATTGACGTAAACGCGATCTCCATTTTGCTCGAACTGGAATGATTCGGGATGGGTACCAAGGTTGACTGATCCGACGTTGTGACCGGTTGAATTCACAATTCCTATTCCGCCGTTCCCGTAGCCTACCCAGATGTCTCCCGTCTGCTGATCATATCGGACGTTGTCGGCATCGCCGCCAAACTCGAGGGTCTCTCGCACAGCCAGCGATTTCCCGTCATAGATGCGAAGTTTGCCGTCTCCTCCTGTGGCAACATAGAGCCGGCCAGTTTTCGAATCGTAATAAACCCCCTGCGGTTCTTCGAGTCCTTTGATCTCCGCGGTGCGCTCCCCTTGCCGTGTGTCGAGGATTTCGACGGCGCCATTTTCAAGAGCAGCAATGAACAAGCGTTCGCCAGGGATATCCACCGAAAAATGGTCGATCCGGCCTTCTACACCTGGCAATGCGATTTCCTTTTCTAGGAGTAGCGTCCCGACATCTTGTCCCATGGACAAGACAGCGCTCAGAAGCCCCAGGAGCAACGTCATCTCGCGCACTAAGAATCGGATCCGCATGTTCAAAGAGAACGAAAGCCTCTTTAACCCGCTGCTGCTGGCTTTGAAGTAGGCGGGAACCAGAGATGCTTTTCGCCTCGGCAGAATTTGAGCCACCGATACAAGGCATCATAAACGATAAACCCGTCCCGTAGCACGGCGTGATCATCGCCAGCGTGGAGGTCAGAAAGACCCAAGGAGATCGCGAATAAGCCGCCGCTTTCTGGGGTGAGATCGTGTCGGTCGGTGTCCGCTCCTCGGACGATCAAAGCGAGATGCCGTAGTTCTGGTTCTTCCAAATTGTACTTCTTCAAAAATGCATCAAAACTGCAGAACTCTCCGACGTGGGTGAGTTCGACGCCGTGAACATCGTAAGGTGTCGCATCAAGCTTCCGGGCTTTTTCGATGACCTCATCCGGCGGGACGAAAATGAACTCGGCTTCGGTATCGATGAATCGGGCGATCAACCATGGACATGCCACGCGATCAATTTTCGGCCGTTCACGAGTAATCCAGCGCATAGTTTGTTCGAGAGGTTAAGCTTTCTACTTTGAGCCGTGCCTGTTCTTTTTAGTAGTTCGCAGCCAACGGCTGAGTATTGATTGCTGCTTTGACCCCTTGGGCTAGAGAAGTTTCATCGGCTGCGTGCAACGAGGTTAGTTCCCAAGCAAGTGTGAGCGCAAAAAGGGCCGCAAAGCATGGAAAAGATTGACACTTCATCAGAGCTCTCCTAAAAGTTATGCAGTTATGTGTTATCGTTATAACGCCATGATATGAACATGTCAAGAACAGCGTCAGGTCCTTGGCTTTTCTTTTTGTTTAATCTCCCCGGTACGCGAGCGAGCGAGCGCGTGAAAGTCTGGCGTAAACTCAAGAAATTCGGAGCAATCCAACTCAAGACCTCGGCGTATGTGCTCCCCGACGAACCCACCCACTACGAACGTTTTCAGTGGCTGGGCAAGGAGGTCGTTGACGTGGGGGGCGAGGCGACTCTGGCTCGAGTCGCAGAACTCGAAGGCATGCCGCACGCCGCAGTAGTCTCTCTCTTTAACGATGCCAGGAGCAAAGACTACGATGAGGTCGCTGAAACGCTCGCTCTACTTCTCAAGGATAAGAAAGCTCGCAAGGCGCATCCTGATGCGTTCGTTAACCAGTTGCAGAAACTTAAGGGGCGCTTCCAAGAAATTCAGGCCATTGATTATTTTCAATGTTCCCGCGGCGAAGACGTGCAAAGGCTCTTCCAAAAGGCAGCAGCTCTTGAGTCGCCCACAAAAAGATCCGAGGCCGCCAAACGACTACAGGTCGCTGATTACAAAGGCAAGCTCTGGTTGACCCGTCCGCGACCGGAGATAGATCGCGTGGGCTCAGCATGGCTCATCCGAAAGTTCATTGATCCAGGGGCCAAATTCGCGTTCGCAGATACACCGACAGCGCAACCAAAGGCCATTGCTTACGACATGCTAGATGTCGAGTTTAGCCATCACGGCGACTGCTGCACGTTCGAGACCCTGATCGACCGATTTGGAATCCGGGACCGAGCGGTGCGCCTATTGGCCGAGTTGATCCACGATGCGGATTTAGAGGATGACAAGTTTCATCGAGTCGAAGGGTTCGGCGTCGAGCGCATCTTCAAAGGCTGGGCCAAGCAGGGCCTGAGCGACCAGGAAATCCTTTCCAAGGGATTCGAGTGCTTTGACGGCTTGTACGCAGAATTCAAACGGTCATGAAAACCTTACCTACTCCCGCGGATAATCTCGACAGCGTCCCCCCACAGGGCTTACGGCATCCCACCTTCCGCGAAGCCTTCCGGTTCTGGCTGAAGCTAGGCTTTATCAGCTTCGGCGGACCGACTGGGCAAATCGCGATCATGCACGCTGAGTTAGTGGAGAAGAAGAAATGGATCAGTGAGGCACGCTTCCTCCACGCGCTTAATTACTGCATGCTCTTACCAGGACCTGAGGCGCAACAATTGGCGACTTATGTTGGCTGGCTTCTGCACAAAACTTGGGGCGGCATTGTTGCTGGAGCTTTATTCATCATTCCGTCGATCTTTATCCTTTGGACACTCAGCTACATCTACGTGGCGTTTGGAACTATTCCCTGGATCGCAGCGATCTTTTATGGCTTAAAACCAGCCGTGCTCGCGATCGTCGCGGCCGCGGTGCTGCGGATCGGCAGCCGCGCGCTCAAGAATGAAGTTATGTGGACGCTCTCGGCAGCAGCGTTCGTGGCCATCTTTTTCTTCCACGTTCCCTTCCCGTTGATCATCCTGAGCGCTGCCGCGATCGGGTTCTTCGGAGGTAAGTGGTGGCGAGACAAGTTTCTCGTCATCAGGGGTCATGGGAAGGCCAAGGCTGACTCGGTTTTGGACGATGCATCGGCGGTGCCCGATCACGCGAAGCCGTCTTGGCCTCATGCGCTTCGGGTTGGCATTGTCTGGGTGATCTTATGGTCGGCGCCGGTCCTCTTGCTGACCTTTTGGCTTGGCCGCAATCACACCGTGGTTCAAGAAGGGATCTTTTTCAGCAAGGCCGCATTGGTCACCTTTGGCGGCGCTTATGCCGTATTGCCCTACGTGGCGCAGCAGGCCGTCCAAACGCATCGTTGGCTCTCCGCCGGTCAGATGCTGGACGGGCTTGGGCTGGCGGAAACGACCCCCGGTCCATTGATTATGGTGACCCAGTTTGTCGGGTTTCTGGGTGGCTGGAATCACCCCGGGCAGTTGCCGCCGCTCGCTGCTGCCACGCTGGGCGCCTTGGTTACGACCTGGACGACGTTTACGCCTTGCTTTCTATGGATCTTTTTGGGCGGCCCTTACATAGAAAAATTGCGCGGCAATGAAGCACTCACCACAACCCTGTCCGCCGTCACCGCGGCCGTGGTCGGCGTAGTGCTCAACCTGGCCGTCTGGTTCGGCTTGCACGTGATTCTTCCCGGGAATGGCATGGTCGATTGGTTCGCCATCGTTGTTGGCACCATCACGTTTATCGGGATGGTGCGATGGAAATGGGATATTGTGCCTGTAGTGCTTGGTGCGGGTTTTGCGGGCCTGATCTTCGCGATGTTCCTTTTAGGACACAGCCAATAAGGAGAGCGTTCGATACGTTTCTGACTTCGATGACGTGGTTGAAACCCTCATTTACTCAACCGTTCGTATCGTCTCCCTGCACAACCCAGAGAAACGACGACGCTCCAGACCGAATTCTGGAAAAACCAGCATTAAACATGCTACCAGAATGCGACCGAAGAAAATACCGCAACTCCATAAACAACCTTCTCTCCTATCTATTTAACACTGCGCAAAAGCTCATTATTCCCACAGACATTGGACCTAAATACTAGCATCGTCATCACTCCCTCGAGCTAGTCGCATAAAGGTCCATTCCCGGTTTTTCATATCTACTTACGATGGAAAGGTCTTGCGGACGAGAGCTGATGTGCGCCGCGTTCCAAAGGGTCTATCCCTCCAACTTGCTGTTCTATCTGTGAATACCGAAGGCCTGGCGAATATATTCCTGATGCAAATTGGCGGATGGCGCTATAATTTGAATAAACCGTGACCAGATTACTCTTCCTCGTTGCCGCTCCGAATCACCTGCCCTCTACGACGCCGTCATTCTGAAGGGTGCTCGCAGGGAATAATTA